>CALDGN010000040.1 GCA_937942965.1 uncultured Acidimicrobiales bacterium
GTCGACGACATCGTCGGCACCGACGGCGAGTTCTACTGCGCAAGCCCAGGCGCAGTGCTGAGTGGCGATGCCTGTTTCGCGCTCGCGCTCCTGAGCACCGCAACACCGTCGGAAACGCCGCCGCCGTGTCCGAGCGGCTACTCGATTGACGACAGCCTCATTGCGTGCGCCCGGTTCGCCCCGGCGATCGATGGCTCCTGCCCCGATCCGGCATCGGAACTGAATGGGCTGAGCTGCGTGTGGGCGTTCGCCCAATGGACGCCTGCGCCGCCCGTGGCGCCGAGTTGTCCCTCCGACTACTCGATCGACACGAGCTACGACGGAGCCTGCGCCCGGTTTACGCCGGCCGACTTCGACGGCGAGGTCTACTCGTGCCCCGACGATGGGGTGCTCGTTTCACGGAGCTGTGTCTACTTCGCCGGCTTCGTGCTGCCGCCGCCGATGAGCGACGCAGATTGCGCCGCCCGCAATCCTGACTTCCCGTACTTCCACGAAGCTGACGGGCTCTGTTATGCGGCCCCCATCGGTGTTTTCTGAGCTGACTACGTAGCGATGCTCAGTGCTCGTTGACCTGGATCACGGTGCCATCGGGATCCGTCACTGTGAACGAACGGCCAAACGGTTGCTTGATGATCTCGGTCGATCCCGCGCAGCGGCCGTGCGTGGTCTCGAGGGGTGCCTCGGCGACGAGCGACAATTCAACGCCGCCGGGTCCCAGGTCTTCATCCGTGAGGTGAAGTGCGAGCGTCGCGCCGCCACAGTCGAAGGTCGTCCAATGCGCGCTGACCATCGTTGGCTCACCGGCGAGTAGCGCGCCGTACCAGGCGGTCGAAGCGGCCATGTCGGTGACATAGACGATGGGCTGAAGGTGCACGGAGCGAACGTAGCCCGCCGTCGCAGGGTCTTGCCACGCGGCGCACATCGAACCCCGACGCACCTACGCACCACGCACCTACGCACCACGCACCTACGCACTAGCGTCGAGCCGTGCCTCCGTCCGCTGCCAACCCGTTGTCCGACCGGTCACTCGGATGGCTCCGCTACCTCAACCGCAAGGCACACACGCCCGACGACTGGAGTCGTGCCGGCAAGCCGCATCCGCATTGGGACGACCGCAGCGATCCGCCGATGGCGAGCTGGCACCGGTTCGATCTCGTTGACTCGTCGTACGCCATGGGGCTGATGGCGCAGCGCACACCGGCATGGACCGAACGCTACGTCGCAATCCTCGACCAGCTCATCGAACGCCATACCGGCTGGTGGTCAGCTGCAGATTGGCTGACCCAGTTCGGCCCCGACCCAGACCGGGCCAACTACCCCGACCCGTATCGGGCACTCATCCCCGCTGAGCTGTGGGGCGACTACGACGTACCCGGCTGGACGGCGAACGGCACCGAGCCGTGGGGCACCCAGATGGATCCCGTGGCCGCCGATGGGATGCTGTTCTACAAGGGCTTCTTCTTGGTGCTGCTCGGGATTCGCTCGATGGTGGCCAATGCGGCCAGCGAGGTCGGCCACGGCGCCGGTCAAACCGACCGCTGGAACCAGCCGTTCGAGATGATTCGTGACGGGCACGAGAACACCTTCGAGTGGACCCACACCGGCATCGCCGAGCACCTGTGCCAGCAATGGCTCGCCGCACCGATTGGGTGCCATTGAGAGAACACCAAGATCTGGCCCTTTTGACTGGCTGGAGCAGGTCTCGGTCTGAGACTCCACGACAACCGACATGGCACCGACTTCCATGAGCAGGCGTTCGCCCCGTGGTGGGAGTACGCCCGCGAGCACTATCTCTCGCTGCTCGACGACGCTCCGCCGCACATGTCCACGCTGTACTACGACCCGATTCTTGATGTGCACCATCGACTTCCGTCGACGGTCAATCTGACGACCTCGTTCTACGCAGGACCACAGCGGCCCGACGACGCCAAGCGCCTGCTCGAGGGCGCGATCCAAGTCGCAGGCTTGACGAGCGACCCGACGCTTCCGCTCCCGACCGGCCGCGGCTTTCCGTCGGCGCTGCTGCTGGCCCGCGAATGGGGGCTCGACGAACTGGCCGAGCGGCTCGCGACCGCGATCGAAGCGAGCTACGAACCGAGGTGGGATCACGACCGCGGTGAGTTCACCTGGGGCATGGGCCTCGGCGAGCCGCATCCCCGGGGTCAGTACAACGCGTTCCTCGCGGCGGCTGAAGCGGCTGGACCTGGCCGGTGGACCGCGCTGTCTGAGGCACCGATCGAGCCATGTCCGCAGGTGGTCGAGGTCGACTTCCCGGACGTCGCGTTCACCCGCGCTGAATGGGTGAACGGCAACTTCTACGGCACCGTCAAGGTGCGCGAACCAAACCCGGAGAAGCGCACGAGCTTCCGCATCGTCGGCGCCGAGCCACGGCTGTGGGACGTTCATGCGCCCGACCGCACGTTCGTCGATGTCAAGCTCAGCGGCATCCACATCGCGATGCCGATGGTCGACGGCGACATCGAACTCTTCCGCGGCAACTACTAACCACTGGGGTCGCAGCCAAAACGTTGCATCGGCCACGTGTGACACGATGGACCGATGACGACGCGCACTGAGATCGTGGCCGCGGCGATGGACGACATCCGCCGCATCGAAGCCGAGCTGGGCATGACCCGAGCGGGCGTCGAGGCCATTCGCGACCGGCTTGTCGAGATGGCGAGCCATCGCGACGTATTCAACCTCGACGACTTCCCGCTGCCAGCCGAGGACGACGCGACCAAGAGCTTCTTGTATCGACTGAGCGAGGACGCTGATGGTCGGTTCGCGCTCTATGCGCAACGCAGCAAGGGCGCCGTCTCGACGCCCGCGCACAACCACACCACCTGGGCGTGTGTCGTGGGCTTCGATGGCCAGGAACACAACCGGTTCTACGAACGAGCCGGTGACGAAGGCGTGCGCGAAACGCACGACCACATGGTGCAGGCCGGCACGGGCGTGGCGATGCTTCCTGACGATCTGCACTCGATCCACATCGATGGGCCAGCCTTGAACTTCCACTGCTATGGCCTGGCGCTTGAGAAGCTCGACGCCCGCGAGTACTGGAACCCGACTGAGAAGACCTGGAAGTTCTTCTCGGCAACGAGCGGCATCCGAGAAGCTCGCGACCTCGCGAACTGCTGATGCGTATCGACGCGCAGACACTGACTAGTTGGCTGACCGACGGCGAAGAGCTTGCGCTGCTCGATGCGCGGGAGCAGGGCGTCTTCTTCCAGTCGCATCTGTTCCACGCTGCGTGCGTGCCGCTGTCGACGCTCGAACTCGACCTGCCGCGACTCGTGCCGCGCCAGACCGTGCGGCTCGTGTGGTGCGACGACGGCGCGGCGGGCCCAGGAAGCGGTGGCATCGCCGACCGGGCTGCGGCTAAGGCAACTGAACTCGGGTACACGAACGTGCACGTGCTCGATGGCGGCAACGTGGCGTGGACCGAGGCAGGCGGTGAGCTCTACAGCGGCGTGAATGTGCCGTCGAAGGCGTTCGGCGAGTTCGTTGAGCACACCTATGGCACGCCCCGGATCCCGGCAGCCGAACTGCAGTCGATGCTCGATGACGGCACCAACATGGTCGTGCTCGACTCGCGGCCGATCGAAGAGTTCCGCCGCATGAGCATCCCGACCGGCGTCGACTGTCCCGGCGCTGAGCTGGTGCACCGCATCAAAGAGATGGCGCCCGACCCGGACACGCTTGTCGTTGTCAACTGCGCAGGCCGAACCCGCAGCATCATCGGCACCCAGTCACTCATCAACGCCGGGCTTGAGAACAAGGTCGTGGCGCTTGAGAACGGAACGATGGGCTGGGAGCTTGCGGGGCTCCAGGTCGATCGAGGCAACGACATCCACGCGCCCGATCCGACCGAAGGCTCACGGCAGTGGTCCGAGACCGCGGTGGCAGCCGTCGCCGATCGCTTCCGAGTTCCGACGATCGATGCGGCGCAGATGGATGCGTGGGGTGCCGCTCCGGAACGCACGACGTATCTGCTCGATGTGCGCACGCCCGAAGAGTTCCGCGATGGCCACGTCCGTGGAAGCACCAATGCGCCGGGCGGTCAGCTCGTGCAGGCGACCGATGAGTACGTGGCCACGCGCAATGCGCGGCTCGTGCTGATCGATGACAACCAGGTCCGGGCGACCATGACGGCGTCGTGGCTGCAGCAGCTCGGCTGGGGCGACGCGGTCGTGCTGGCCGGTGGCATCGAAGGCCACGACCTTGAGACCGGGCCAACGCCGCGAACTCGCGTGCCTGGCGCAGCGACGATCACGGTGTCGGCGCTCGCGGATGCGATGGCCGGCGACTCACCACCGACCGTGCTCGACATCGGCACGAGCCTCAAGTACCGCCAGCGTGGCCACATACCTGGCGCCTGGTGGGGCGTTCGCAGCCGTCTCGATCAAGCCCGAGCGGCGATCGGCGACGTGAGCCATCTGGTCATCACCTCGAGCGACGGCCAGCTCGCCAAGCTTGCTCTCGGCGAAGCAGCCGAGCAATGGCCCGAGGCCGAGATCCAAGCCCTCGCCGGTGGCACCAAATCGTGGCGCCATGCCGAGCAGCCGATGGAGCCGGGTTTCACGAACCCGACGACCGATGCGGACGACGTTTGGTACAAGCCGTACGACCACGAAGACGGCGTGCCCGAACAACACATGCAGGACTACCTCACCTGGGAAATCGCGCTGGTCGAAAAGATCGAGCGCGACCCGACCGTCCAGTTCGAGGCGTACCCCGCCTGATGCTGCACGCCGACGCGATCACCGTCAACCAGATCGCCGATCACACACGAGGACTTGCCGGCATCGCGTCGCTCGCCGATCCGACCACGCCCGTGCCGACCTGTGGCGAGTGGACGATCACAGACCTGGCGTTCCATCTGTATGAAGTCCAGCGCTTCTGGGTGCACATCATCGGCAATCGCCCCGCCGGTCCCGAGGAGTACGAGCATCCCGACGTACCCGCCGATGTTGCGGTCGCGCTGCAAGAGATCAACGCCCGGCTTGTCGAGTTGCTCGCGGACGCTGACCCGGCCGAGACAGCCTGGAGCTGGTCCGACGATCACACGGTCGGCTTCACGATTCGGCGGCAGTTGCACGAGGCGCTCGTGCACCACGCTGATGCGACCCTGACGGTCGGACTCGACTTGCCCGAGGTCGCGCCGCTCGTTGCGGCCGACGGCGTCGACGAGCTGGTCGACGTCATGCTCACGGGCATCCCCGATTGGGCGACGTTCCTTCCGTCCGCCGAGTTCGTGCGCCTGCGTTGCACTGACACGGGCGATCAGTGGACGATGAGCCTCGGTCAGATTTCAGGCACGTCGAGCCAGACGGGCGTGACCTACGACGGGCTTCCTGCCGCAGATCGCATCGCCGACGACATGCGTCCGGACCTGACGATCTCGGGCCCCGCGTTCGACGTGCTGCTCTGGCTGTGGGGCCGGTTGCCGTCGAGCTCGCTGACCCTGACCGGCGAAACCGAGATCGCCGACCACCTCCGCGACACGGTCACCGCCGCCACCCAATAAACGCCACTGCGACGGGGCCGGGCGCATCTGTCACGATGAGGGCATGGCGAACGAGCAGTACGACCTGGTGATCCGCAACGGACGCGTGGTGACGGGCGGAAGCGAGTTCGTCGCCGACATCGGCATTGCTGGGACCCAGATTGCCCAGCTCGGCGGATCGATGACCGGCGTCGAAGAGATCGACGCAACCGACCGATGGGTACTTCCTGGCGGGATCGACGCCCACGTGCACTTGACGGCGCCGGGCACCGGCCCGGACTCGTGGCGCTGGGTTGACGACTTCGAGGTCGGCACTCGTGCTGCCGCCGCAGGTGGCGTGACCACCGTCGGCAACATGAGCTTTCCCCGCCAGGGCGAGCAGATGCGCGACGGGTTGGCCCGAGACATCGCCGATGCCGAGGCCAGTGCGATTGTCGACTGGTTCCAACACCCTGTGCTCCTTACGCCCGACGAAGCAGGCATCGCACAAGTGAGCGAGCTCGCGGCCGAGGGCCACCCGAGCATCAAGATCTTCTTGTCGTTCCATCGTTTCGATCGTCACGTGACCGGCTATCTCCAGGCGATGACGGCCGCCGCCAAGGCCGGAAGCGTCGTGCTTGTCCACTGCGAGGATCCAGGGATCATGCATTGCTGCGGCCACGCGCTCGAAGAAGCTGGCCACACGGCCGCCGAGCACTATCCAAAGAGCCGGCCCGTCGAGGCCGAACGGATCGCGACCGAACGTGCCGTCGGCTACTGCGCGACCACCGGGGCGACGACCTATGTCGTCCACCTGTCGAGTCAGGCCGCGCTTACTGCTTGTCGGACAGGTCGGGCTCGCGGCCTACCGCTTCACGTTGAGACGCGGCCGATCTACCTGCACCTGAACGAAGACCGGTTCTTCGAAGCCGACGGCGCGAAGTACGCCGGTGCACCGCCGCTTCGCAGCGACGCGGATCGAGACGCACTGTGGGCCGGGATCAACGACGGAACCGTCTCGACGGTGTGCACGGACCACGCGCCGTGGACCCTCGAGGAGAAGCTCGACCCGTCGCTTACCGCCGCGAGTTTGCGCCATGGCATGGCCGAGCTCGAAACGATGCTGCCGGTGCTCTGGAGCGAAGGCGTTGTGACCGGTCGGATCACGCCCGCTCGCTTCGTCGAAGTCACGAGCACCCGATCCGCGCAAATTTTCGGCATGTACCCGCGCAAGGGGACGATCGCCCCGGGCGCCGACGCGGACGTCGTCATTTGGAACGGCGAAGAACAGCGTGTCGTCGACGGATCCACGATGCATTCGAACGCTGGGTACTCGCCCTATGACGGCTGGACCGTCACGGGTTGGCCCGAGCTCACCATCAGCCGTGGCGAAGTGATCGCCCGCGGCACCGATGTCAGCGGCGCACCGGGGCGGGGCCGCGCGGCAATCCGCCACGTGGAGAGCGGCTTCAGCTAGGAGGTACCCTCTGACCTGTGGGACAACGGTCTCACTTGGCCTGGTGGGGGAGTCGCTGTGGATCTGAGATCCTGGGCATTTCTAGCACTGGCGGTAACACCCATTGTCGGAGCGCTTATCGCCGGGATCTTGTGGATCCAGAGCACGAGCCGTGAGATCGAAGCGCTCGATGCTGAAGTCGAGCGAATGCGGGTTGCCGCAACGCAGGAGACGAACCGCAACTCGCTGTCCTCGGCCCTGCATGCCTTCGAAATTGCGGCGCTCACCGACCCGCCGCCGCAGATCGTTGCTGCGGCGAACAGCGTCCGTGACGGACTTCCGCTCGAGGCGTCGCCGGTCGAGCAGCTGGCCGAACTCGTCTCTCCGGTGGGTCGCGTGGTCCCCGACACCACGGTCGAAGACACCGAGGACTTTCGCCAGGCGGTCCTCGAGGCGCTCGCTCGCCACGAGGTCGGGCAGCCGGTCAGTCGTGAACTTCGCGAGATCGAGCGAACGGTCAACCGTGGTTTGAGCAACGGCAGTCTCGTGTCACTGCTGGTGCAAGAGGGCCGTCTTGCTTCGTCCGGTAACTACCTCCGAGTGATTGTCGACTTTGAAAACGACTTCGACGCGGACGTACGCACGGTGCTCGATGGTCTCACCGCTGGTGAACGGGTTGCAGCAACGAGTTTGCGTACGACATCGCTAGCTCGGCCGCTGCGATGGGAGCCGTCGGAGCGCAACTGGGTGCTTCATGCAGAGCGGTTGACGGGCCAAAGTCTCGAGACAATCGCGAGTGGAGCGATGGCGCCGGGCCCGGCCGCCGACGCGTTCCTCGCGCTTGAACAGAGTGAAACGCCGGCCCAACGAAACGAAGCCCTCCTTCAGGTTCTCGCGACGGATCGCCAGATCGCTGCGGCTGCGGCGGCTGCGCTGGAGGCTGTCGAAGAGCGTTACGACCAGGAACGGAACACGCTGGTTGCTACTGGCATCCGAAACACCGTGCTCCTTGCCGTCTTGCTACTCGTTGGTGTGGCGCTCATCGTCATGAGCCGCATGGAGGTTCGCCGCCGAGCTGAGGCCGAGCGGGGCCACGCCGAGGCACTTGCCAGCCTCTCGGACAAGGCCTATCGCGACCAGCTCACCGGGCTCTGGAATCGCCGATGGATTGACGAAAACCTCGGGGCGATGCTCGAATCGCTGGGGCCGGACGACGGTGCGTCTCTGGTGTACCTCGACCTCGATGGGTTTAAGAACGTCAACGATGTCTGGGGCCATGACTACGGCGATCGTGTGTTGCGCGCTCTTGGTGATCGGCTTCGCCAGTGGTCCGAGGACAACCGCGGTTGGGAGCTCGCCCGATTTGGTGGCGACGAGTTCGTCGCAGTTGTCAGCTACGGGATCGACCCTGCGTCAGGCGTCGTCAACGAGCTGCTGAAGGCGATCGCAGAACTTGAGATTGAGAACGAGCGGAGTGCGGCCCCACTCCGGGTACAAGCGTCGGCCGGTGTCGCGCTGGGATCGCAGGCAACCAAAGCAGCCGACCTCATCCTGCGCGCCGACGATGCGCTGTCGCATGCAAAGCAGTCGCGGCGCGGCGGCGCACACTTCTACAACCAAACGAGTTCGCGGGCAGGCGAGCTGCTTCCGGGGATGCCCGCTGCGCTTGCGAACGACGAGTTCCGCGTGCATCTTCAACCGATCGTCGATCTTCGCGACTTTGAGGTCGCGCACGTCGAGGCCCTCGCACGTTGGTATCGGCCGGATGGGTCCGTGGTGAGCCCGGCTGATTTCGTCCCGCTGGTCGAGAGTTATGGGCTGGCAGATCGCCTAACCAACGCCGTGCTCCGTGACATCGGGCGGTTCTGGTCACGTAGTCCCGGGATGCCTCGGATCTGGATCAACATCTCGCCCTTCGAGCTGGCGGGTGAGGACTTCGCCGATCGCTTCCTCAGCCAGTTCGACGACGAGGCATTGGACCTTCATGCGATCGGTGTCGAGGTCACCGAAAGTGCAGCCATCCGCAATGTTGAACATGTCTCGGCAGTGCTCGCTCAATTGCAGGAAGCGGGTATCAAGGTCGCCATCGATGACTTCGGAGCCGGCTACACGCCGCTGGGTCACGTCCGAACGCTGCCGATCGACGTCATCAAAATCGATCGCCAGCTGATCTCTCACGTCGATTCGGATCCGATCAATCAGGAGATCGTCGAAGGCATCTACCGGTTCTCTCGTCGCATGGGTTGCGACGTGGTCGCCGAAGGGGTCGAGCGGCCCGAGGAGATCGTCTGGCTGCGGTCATGCGGGATTCGCTACGCGCAGGGGTTCCTACTTGGGCGTCCAGCGGCGCCTGAAGACCTTGATCTTGACCTCCGCGATCTGCACGATCGGGTCTCGCTGCCGTGACCTCAGCCTTTTCGTAGGTCGGCGACGAAGTCCGTTTCGGGAACGGCGCGTGCGAATCGGTAGCCCTGGAGGGTGCGGCAGCCCAACTCGGTGAGCGCTTCGGCCTGCTCCTGTTCTTCGACGCCTTCGGCGACGCAGTCCAAGCCCAGCGAGTCGGAGAGGTCGATAATCGAGCGGACGATCGTGCGGTCCTGCTCGTTGGTGGTCACTCGGGCAACGAAGGATCGATCGATTTTGACCTCGCTCACCGGCAGCTGACGCAGACGCTCGAGCGACGACCAGCCGGTGCCAAAGTCGTCGATGGAAATCGTGGTCCCCATCGCATTGAGCGTGCGGCAACCGTCGAGCATGCCGTCGACATCGTCGAGGATCTCTCGCTCGGTGACCTCGATGGTCAAGGCTTGCGGCGGGACCCCTTCCTCAACCAGCAGGGTCGCGAGGCGCCGGGGAAACGTCGGCTCGGTCAGGCTGCGAGGTGTCATGTTGATCGACATGACGAAGTCAGGATCGATCTCACGGCACCGGCGAGCAAGACGGACGCCTTCGCGGAGGACGAGGTCAGCGAACGCTTCGTGAGCGTCACTGATCTCGATGAGGTCCAGGAACGCAGCAGGCGTGAGCACGCCGTGTTCTGGGTGTTCCCAGCGGGCGAGTCCCTCGGCGCCGACCGTGCGGCCGCTCTGGGCATCGACCTTCTTTTGCAGCCAGAGTCGAAGGTCGCCGGCTTTGATTGCGGCGCCCACCTCGGCCGCGAGTTGTAGGCGCTCGGCCGAGAACCGTTGCTGTTCGTGGGCGAAGAAGGAGTATCGGCTATTCGTGCGCTTCGACTCGTACATCGCGATGTCGGCTTGGCGCACCAGCTCGGTCGCAGTGCTGTCCGAGTCGGCGATGGAAATGCCGATCGAGGCAGAGACGGTCAATGAGAGACCATCGAGCGAAACCGTGGCGCGTACGGCGCCGGCGATGTCTTCGGCGATGCGGCGAATCTGGCTGCGATGTAGCTCGGTGTTGACGATGACGAAGCCGAACTCGTCACCGCCGACTCGGGCGATGCGCACGCCCTTGCCGAGCCGGCTTGTGAAACGTTCGGCCAGCACGCACAACAACCCGTCGCCGACGCCGTGTCCCAGAGTGTCGTTGACGTCCTTGAAGCGGTCGAGGTCGAGCATGAGCAGTGCGATGCCCGGTTCATCGCCAGCGCGGTCGGTGAGGAGCTGATCGAGCCAATCATGCAGCGAATCGCGATTCGGTAAGCCAGTCAGCACGTCGTGTCGTGACTGCCAGCGGATCGTGCGGGTCGCTTCGCGAACCTCGGTGACGTCGAGGCCGGTGCCGCGAATGGTGCCGTCAGCGGTTGCCCAGAAGTGGCTGTGGATCTGGACGGTCCTGCCGTCGCGGTGACGCATGGGCACGAGTGCCTCTCGCTCTTCGTTGGGGACCAATGCGGCGCATGCGTCGCGGGCCGCTTCGGTCATGAGGAACTGTTCGGCTTGAGTGCCGATGACCTCGGCTCGCGACCAACCAAGCGCACCCGAGGTGCCGCCATTCACGTCGCGAATCTCAAGTGACTGCTGGTCGACTTCCCAGAAGAAGACCCGGGCGTGTTCGGTGAGCTGTTCGTAGCGCAGGTCGGTTTCGTTGCGGGCCTGAAACCAGAGCGTGTAATAGATCGTGATGCCGATCACGGTCAGGGCGGCGATCGTCAGATTGGTCGGCCAGTTCGAGAGGCCCGCTTCTTGGCCGGTCATGGCGAACAGCACCGTGCCAAGCGCGAGGGCGAGGATCGTGGCAGCTCGCACCCGTACGGCGGCGGCTGCGATCACGAGGACACAGAAGTAGACGAGCATCGCCGGCCACAACGAGGGGATCAGGGCGGCGAACACGGCGGCCAAGAGGGCAGCGAGGAGGTTGTGTGCCGTGACCGAGTCCTGGATCCGTGAGCTGCGCAGGACCAGGATGCTGAGGCCGATGCTCAGCAGGCCGATCACGAATATGGCGAGGAGGCGAAGCGAGTCGGCTTCCGTCGGAAGCACGAGGACCAGCACCGTCAGGAACACCTGAGCTACCAGTCGGAGGTAGTCGAAGTTGCTGGTGCGGTCGTTCGTTTCGCTCATCAACGTGACTGCCTCGGCGCGATGCCGGCGGGCGGTCACGCTGCGCAGAAACGTCCTCAAAGAGGTCATGGTCTCATCTCCCGTTGGTCCATGGCCGGCGAGCCGTCGCCGGTGCTGAAGTGATTATGAAACAAACTATTTCGATACACAACGTTTCTGGAATGTGACTTTCGTTACTCCATCTATCGGAAGTAGACGTCTACCTGTAGGGTTACGCCATGGCAGGAGAGCAGCCCGCCCGAACCGTTGGTCGACCGCGCGACGAAGAACTCAGTCAGCGCATCCTGGATGCCGCACGTATCCAGGTGCGAGATGTGGGATTCACGGCGTTTCGTGTGAACGACGTGGCCGCATTGCTTGGGTGTGGTGTCTCCACGATCTACCGACGTTGGCCGACCCGCGAACATCTGATCGCCGATGCGATTGCGACACGACCGCCGATCCAGTTCGGTCGAACCGGCGATCCTGTCGAGGATCTGCGCCTGGGGGTCACCGCCGTGATCAAGAGCCTGGGGCTGAACCCCGCGGTGCTCGCCGCTGCGCTCGAGCTCACGCAACACGACGACGACATCGCGATTGCCATTCGTCGCATGATCAGCCCAGTGCGCACGATGTTGCGCGACCTGGTTGTCGCTGTGGTCGGCGAGAACAATCCGAGCGCGGACCTGTTGGTCGATGCCGTTCCGGGCATGATCCTTGTGCGGTCCGTCTTGATGGGTGAACCGGTGAAGCCGGCCGCCATCGCCGACGAGGTCGTCACGCTCGCGCTCGCCGCGTAGACCGAGGCGATTTCGCTGCACACTCGGGCGAGTGGTCCAATGGCCCGATGCCCACCAAGCCCAGTTACCTCGGTCTCCTCAACGCCATCGCAGTGGGTGAGACCGCTGCTGGCGAAGCCCTTGGCGAGTGGGCGGACATGACGACCGACAAGCGTTTGGCAAAGACGCTTCGTCTGATTGCGCTGCGCGAAGCCGAACATGGTCTGGCGTTCGCCAAGCGCATCATGGAGCTCGGGTTCGATGTCCGTCAGCCAGACCATGACCCCGGCGCCAGTATCCGTAAGGTCGTCCACTCCAATCGAAGCGATGCCTCGAAGCTTCGGGCGCTGAAGTTCCACAAGGGCCCGGGCGCGACCGATGTCTTCGACTCGATGTTCTCGGACAAGACGATCGACCCGGTAACTGGCGGCCTGCTCGGGCGCTACATCGCTGAAGAGCGTGACACCGGCTGGAAGTTCAAGGCCGAATACGACCGCCTACATGCGCGAGAGCAAGCGAAGAAGCAACGGGCGACAGCCAAGGCCGCGGCGGGCAACTGAGCCTTGAGCGACTCGACGCAAGCATCCGATTCGCCGCAAGAGCCCGGTCGCTGGGTATCGACTGGCGCATCGTCGCCGGGCAAGAGTGACGACTACGACCCAGCTGCCGTCGTGGTTCGCAATGCGGCGACCGTTCTCATCCTCGACGAACGGCCCGACCTGCAGGTGCTGATGCTCAAGCGCAACGCCCGCTCGATTTTCGTCGGCGACATGTGGGTCTTCCCCGGAGGCGCCGTCGATACCGATGACGGCACGGCCGAAGCTGATGCGGTCGTTGCAGGCCGCACCGACGCCGAGTGCAGCGCCGAGCTTGGGATCGATGTGGGTGGCATCGCCTATTGGGTCGCCGTATTGCGTGAAACGTTCGAGGAAGCCGGCGTGCTGATCGCCCGCCACGGTGCCGACGGTGAGATCATCGACTTCAGCGAGCCTGCGATCGCGGAGCGATTCGTCGCACATCGAGACGTCGTCAACACAACCGAGTCCGCATTCGTCAACGTGATTGCGAGCGAGGAACTGGCGCTCGATGGTGCAGGCGTCCACTACGTCGCGAACTGGGTGACGCCGCTTGGTCCACCTCGGCGCTACGACACGCGCTTCTTCGTGACCGCGATGCCGAGCGGCCAAGTGCCGTTGCATGACAACGACGAGGCCGTGCACCACGAGTGGGTGCGCGCTGCCGATGCCCTTGCGGCGAGCGAGGCCGGTGAGATGGTGATGATGACGCCGACCCTGTCGATGCTGCAGCGTCTCGCCACCTTCTCATCGCTCGACGAAGCGCTCTCTTCGGCGGCGGCCGCGGACACGACCGTCGATGAGCAGATCCGGATTCGCTTCAACGTCGAAGGTCATGGCCGGATCGCCTATCCCGCTGACGCGGACTACGGCGAGTCGAGCCCCGACACCGAGAACGGCATGCTTCGCTGGCCTGCGGGTCCTGTCGCTGGCTGAAACCCGAATCAGGCCCTTGTGTAAGGAGCGGAGGGCCAGCAGCGGAGTGTCAGGCGGGGGTGATCAAGCTCGGCAGGTAGTCGGCTGGTGCTTCGAAGCCGAGCAGATTGATCACCGTCGCGGCCACGTTGGCGAGTCCCGGTTCGGCGACGTCCGCAAGCGCTCCGGCAGCGACACCGTGCGCGGCGAACGGCACGGCGTTCGTTGTGTGCGACGTCTTGGGAACGCGCTCGCCGTCCTTCTCGGTGAACATGATGTCGGCGTTGCCGTGGTCAGCAGTAAAGATCACGACGCCTCCAGCAGCTTCGACGGCCTCCACGAGGCGGGCCAGCGAAGCGTCGAGCGCCTCCATCGATTCGATCGTTGCGGCGAGGTCGCCGGTGTGGCCGACCATGTCACCGTTGGCGTAGTTGATGCGGCCCCAGTCGTAGCTGCCGGTCTCGATGAGCTCGATGACGGCGTCGGTGATCTCGGCTGCCTTCATGGCGGGTGCTTCGTCGAACGGCACGTTGTCGCTCGGGATCTCGATGTACGTCTCGAGTGCCTCGTCGAGGTAGCCGGACTTGTTGCCGTTCCAGAAGTAGGTGACGTGGCCGAACTTCTGCGTCTCGCTCACGGCGAAGCAACGCATGCCGGCGTCGGCGAGGTATTCGCCCATCGTCGCATCGATCTGGGGTGGGTCGACGAGGTAGTTCGTCGGAACCTTGAGGTCGCCGTCGTATTCGAGGAGGCCGGCGAAGAACACGTCAGGTCGGTCGTCGCCACGGTCGAAGCCAACGACATCGTCACCGGCCTCGTAGGCCTGGGTGATTTCGATCGCACGGTCACCACGGAAGTTCCACAGCAGCACGGCGTCGCCATCGTGCATGCGGCCAACCGGTGCACCATCGTCGTTGACGACCACGAATGCGTCGAGGTACTGGTCGCCCTTGTCGCTCTCTTCGTACATCGTGTCGACCGCGTGCGCAGCGGTGGCGAACCCGCGGGCGTCGCCGAGGGTGTGGCAGCGCCAGCCGCGCTCAACCATCGGCCAGTCGGCGCCGTAGCGGTCCATCGTGATCGTCATGCGGCCGCCGCCGGAAGCGATGCGGTAGTCGACGCCGTGGTCGGCGTT
>CALDGN010000041.1 GCA_937942965.1 uncultured Acidimicrobiales bacterium
CGTGTCGTGGTTCGGCAGTGCATTCGACGCAATCGTGCGGGTTGCGCCATCGACGGTGACCGTCACGATGGTGCCGAAGCCGTCGTCGATGTAGGTGTAGTCGCCGAAGTAGTCGGCGTTCGCGACGTCGACCGTCGGCGCTGCGGTTGTGCTGTCGGCTTCTTGGGGTGTCTGCTCGTCATCCGTAGCTTCTTCGACCGCCTCAGCCGGCTCGTCAGCAGCGCCCTCATCCACTGCGGGCTCCTCGGCAACCGGCTCTTCGGCAACAGGTTCTTCGACGGCAGGTTCTTCGACGGCAGGTTCTTCGACGGCAGGTTCTTCGGCCTCTGGTTCGGGCGTGGCCGTGTCGGCTTCCGCGACGACGGGCTCGGCGGTCGGGACCACCACGTCATCGGTGTCTGCCGCATCGTTTTCGGAGCTGCCGCAGGCAGCAACTAGCACCATCGCCATCGCTAGGAGCAGCGCCCGACGGAGGCGCGGTTTGCGGGGTGCGTGCTTGATCATGCGGCCAGCCTGCGCCATGGAGCTGTCAGAACCCTGTGAACGCGCTCACAGCATGCTCACAGGTTCGGATTCGGTTCCAGAGAAGCGAGTTGGCCGGTATCGAGTTGGCCGGTGCCGAGTTGGTCGGTGTTGAGCTGGTGAGGGCCGGGCTCGGCTGAGCTCGGGCGAAACAGCGGCAGGCTGATCGAGAACGTCGCTCCCCCGCCCGGCGTCTCGCGAACGTCAACGGTTCCCGAATGCTCGTCGACAACGCTTGCGACGATGGCCAGGCCAAGCCCAGCGCCGTCGTGTTCACGACGCGACCTCGAGGCGTCTCCCCGGGTGAACGGCTTGAAGATCGACGCTGCCTCTCTGGCCGGCACGCCAGGACCGTGATCGATCACGTCGATGATCACCGCCGTGCCGTTCCTTGTGACCTGAATATCGATGTCGACATCGCTTGGCGTATGGGCACAGGCATTGGCGCCAAGGTTCAGGACCGCCTGATGAAGTCGTCCCGCATCACCAAAGACGATCGCGTCGTCGAGCTGGCCGAGGCGGATCGAGCGTCCAGGGAATGCCGCCTGCAGATCATCGCTAACGCCTTGCACGACGGGCCCGATCTCTACGGGTTCGGGCATCGTCGACTCGCGCACGACCTGCAGCATGTCGACCACGAGGCGGTGCATCCGTTCGCTTTCGCTGCCGACTCGGGCCATGGCCCGGTCGAGCGGTTCGCCTTCGGCAAGCATGCCGCCGGCGTAGAGGTCGCTGTATCCCCGCAGCGCGGTGAGCGGGGTGCGCAGCTCGTGCGAGGCATCAGCAAGGAATCGCTGCATGTCACGTTGCGAGGCTTCGGCTGCGACCGCGGCCTGTTCGCGATCAGCAATCGTGCTGCGCAATCGGGTGACCATGCGCTTGAGGTCCTCGGCGAGGCCAGCAGTTTCGGCGGTGCCTCCGGGCGTGCCGATGTCGGTGTCGAGCTGCCCCTCGGCGATCCGACGGGCGACGGCGCTCATGCGGGTAACGGGCTTGCTGACCCGGTTCGAGATGGCCCAGACGACCAGGCTCTGCAACACGAACAGGCCGATGCCTCCGAGTAGCAAGTTGCGGCGGAGGCTGGCGATCGAGTCATCAACCGACGTCAACGGCAGGGCAACGACATCGGTGCTTCCGTCGAGGCCTGGCAACGCAAGTACCCGGTACGAAGTGCCGTCGGGCGCCTCGACCGTGAACATGCCTCGACGACCGAGCCAGTTCGCCAAGTCGTCGTCGGAGAACGGCGCCTCTTCGCGGTTGAGCCGCTCGACGGTGCCGTCGGCTGCGAGTCGCGCCTCGACCGGAACAGCCGAACCGCCGGTTCGTTCCCCAGCGGCGGGCGCGGGGACGGCCGGCGCGGTGCCTGTTTCGGCGCCTTCGGTCGCTCCGCCGGGACGGGCGCCCGGTCCGCCTCGGCCAAGATCGCGGGCCGCAGCCCGGGTGAGTTCGGTGTCGACCGCATCGACCAGATCCGCACGCACACTCCGTTCAACGAAGACGCCCAGCCCCGCAATGCCGACCAGCAACGCAACAACGACAGGTACGAGTAGCGCCCATCGCAGCGGCGGGCGTTTCATGTGGCGACGCGCATGACGTAGCCGACGCCGCGCTTGGTGTGAATCAGCGGCGACCGGTCGTCATCGATCTTGCGCCGCAGGTAGCCGATGTATTGCTCGACGACATTTTCGCTGCCGTCATAGGCGTAGTCCCAGACGTTCACGAGGATCTGGGCCTTGGACAGCACCGTTCCACTGTTGTTCATCAAGTAGTGCAGCAGGCGGAACTCGGTGGGCGAAAGCTCGATGAGGGTGCCGCCACGGCGGACCTCGTGACCGGCGGGGTCGAGCGTGAGATCGCCCAGCACTAGCAGGTCGGCGGGCGCGGCCTGCCCCGTACGACGAAGAATCGCGGCCACCCGGAGTACAAGCTCGTCGACGCTAAACGGCTTCGTGAGATAGTCGTCGCCGCCCGTCACGAAACCCTTGATGCGATCGCTTGGGGCATCGCGGGCGGTCAGGAAGAGCACGGGCGAGAATCGCCCGGCGTCTCGCAGGCGTCGACAGATCTCGAAGCCGTCGATGCCGGGGAGCATGACGTCGAGCACGATCAAGTCGAAGTGCTCGCGTTCGGCCGCGGCAAGGCCGTCGAGCCCATCGTCGCACTGGCTCACGGCGTGGCCCTGGTACCGCAGCGCCGTCGCCACGACATCGTTGATCGCCGGCTCGTCCTCGACAACCAGGATCCGGCTCGACGTGCCGCTTGCAGACGTACTCATGGCTTCCAGCTTGCCGAACCAAGCTGTGAGAAACCTGTCAGCCCGCGTTTCGGCCTAGGTGGGCGCTTCGAGTGGGGTTTGGCGGCCCGCTGCAGGGTGGCGGGCGTTTCCGATGAAGAACAGCAGCGCGGCGCCAGCGACGAGCACGCCGCCGACTCTCATCGCGAATGCGATCGACGTGAGATCGCTGAGCCAGCCGAGCAACACGGGACCGAGGATGATGCCGACGTCGCCGGCTGATCGATAGAGCCCGATCAGCACGCCTCGCATGTGTGCAGGGGTGATGTCGGCGACGAAAGCGGCGGGTGCTGGACCGGCGGTACCGGTGCCAAGCGACATAATGACGTTGCCGAGCACGAACGCGATCGCCGTTGCCGAGCTGGCCACGACGAGTGCGCCGATGCCGGCGAACACGCCGGAGAACAGGATCACCGAGCGACGTCCGATCGAGTCTGACGCGCGGCCTGCTGGCATGAGCGTGAACAGCGTCAGCGCTCCGGTCAAGGTGAATACGAGACCGATCTCGCGTGGCCCCCAGCCGATGGCGCCATCGGCGCGTAGCGGCATGAGCGTGCCTCGGACGCCGCCTCGGGTCATGAAGATCGTCATCGACACAAGCGCGAGCAACAGGAACGGTCGGCTTAGGGCGAGCTCTCGCACCGAAGATGGGCCGGCCGCCTCGGTGTCGCCTCGCTCGGTTGCCTGCTTCGCTTCTTCTCGTGATGCGTCCATGCCGGCGCGATCGAGTGTCTCGGGGAGGCGGAACATCGCATACGTTGCCGCGAGCAGCGCGGTGATGCCGACGACGAAGAACGGTGCGCCGAGTCCCCAGCGATCGGCAACGATGCCGCCGAGCCCGGGGCCCATCGCGACGCCCAGGCTCAGCGCCCACTGGTTCGTGGCGACGTAGCGCGACAGCTGGTCGGGTCGGGCGATGTCGATTAGGTAGACCATCGCCCCGCTCATGTAGAACGCCGACCCGGCGCCGGCGACGAAACGCCAAGCGAGCAGGGTCCAGATGTTGTCGGCGAAGCCACTGCCGATCATGCCTACGGCGGTGATGATCGGTCCGCCGACCAGGATCACGCGGCGTCCGAATCGGTCGGCGAGCATGCCCGCTGGGATGTTCACGATGAGCCGGGCGATCGCGAAGACGGTCACCGTGAGGCCGACCATCGTGGTGCCGACGCCAAACTCTTTGGCATAGAGCGCGAGCACTGGCGAGACGATGCCTTGGCCCGCCATCACGATGAACGTTGCCCCACAGAGCACGAACAGCTTCTCTTCATTTCGGAAGCGATCGATGATGGCGGACACTGTCGCCAGTCTGGCCGATGCCTCGACGGCGCTCGCGGTCCGCGACCAGATTCACGAGATCAGATTCACGAGATCAGATTCGAGAGGTCAGCTCCCGCAACGGCCGTGGCAGCCGCTCTTCATCGGCTGCGGTGATGAGGACGCTCGCGTAGCGACTGCTGCGGAGTGCTCGCGCTCGGATCCAACGATGGACCTGCTCGGCGAAGGGGCGGTCACGCCATGCGGCCTGCTTCTGCATGATGCGCAGTGACTTCAGCTCGCCCTGGGCCTCGATGAGCGACTCGAGTTCGTCGGGTTCGAATGCGGCAATGAGCTCCGCTTCAAGGTCCGGGTTGCACACGAAGTAGTTGCCATCGAGACCGTGCGCCGCGAACGCGTCGGCGAAGAAGTTGGCCTCGGCGTGGTCGCAGAGACCGAAGACCATCAGGTCGTCTCGCTCGCTGAATGTGGCGAGCGCGTTGTCGACCGCCTGCGCTCCCCCGATCGGCACCGCCACGACGTGGTCGTCGACACCCCGCTCGCTGCGGGCGAGCATTGCGTCGACGGCGATCTGGTCGCTGATGCCCTCGACGAGCACGACGACGGTGGCCTCGGCCGCTGCAGCGAGAGCCGCCTCGGTTGCCCGAAGGTGCGCATCGGCGCCGGTCTCGTACCCATCGAGTTGGGCGACGTGACGGGCTCGCCGGGCGGTATTGGACACATCGCCAGCACAGCCGACCTTGGCGGTTAGCGCAAGGCGAAAAAGGCGATGACCACGTAGTGGCAGGCGATGCCAGCGATCACGAACAGATGGAAGACCTCGTGGAACCCGAAGATGGTCGGCCACGGGTCGGGGCGTTTCAGCGCGTAGATGGCGCCGCCAATCGAATGCATAAGTCCGCCGGCGAGCAGCAGCGTGAAGCCGGCGACGCCGAGTTCTCGCCAGATGTCGGCGATGACAAGCAGGGCTGCCCAACCGACCGCCAGGTAGAGGCCGACGAGCAGTTTGCGGGGTGCGTCGGGCCAGAACAGGTGGAGGACGGCTCCGCCGATGGCGCCCGTCCAGGTGACGGCAAGAATCAGGCGTCCTTGGAACTCGGGCAGCGCGACAACCGCGATCGGCGTGTACGTCGCTGCGATGACGACGAAAATCATCGAGTGGTCCAGGCGACGCATGAAGGCGAGCGCCGAGCCTTTCCAGTCGATGACGTGATACGTCGCCGAGATCGCAAAGAGTGCGATGACACAGGCGCTGAAGATGGCTGCTGCGGCTCGGGTGCCTGCAGGTGCGAGGGCGATCAGGATTGGGCACAACACGATCGCGGCGATCGCCGCAAGCACGTGCGACCAGCCTTTGAGCAGCGGGCGAATCTCCGCTGGCGCGTCGAGGGCACTAACAGATGCCGAGGCGGGCGCTGCTTTCACAGAGCGAAGCGTAGGCGTGCCTGGATCGCGGGCGACGTCACGCCGGTCACGAGGGCCGCTAGCCGTTGAGCGCGTCGGTCCAGCGACGGGTCTCGTTCGCCCATTGGGTGATGCGTGGGTCGTCGCTGGCTTCGAGTGGGCGTGGGCCTCCGGTTACGGTTCGCTTCAGCATCGAAGTGAACTGTTCCCGCGTCGAGTACGCCTCGATCGACGCGCGATCGATCTCGACCGCAGTGGCAGATGCGGTTTCGGCGCCGAAGCGGGCCGGCACGTGCCCGCGCTCGCGGAGTCGGTCGAGCGCCACGCGGTGCGTTTCCCAAACGACCTCGGACGCCTTGCGCTGCGAGATCTGGTGGAGGACCCATGGTGCGTGGGTCGCTCCCGTGCTTCGGTCCGCCGTGACGAGGAGCTTGCCGTCGAAGTTGCTCTCCATCGTGAGATGGACCGGCGTGACGATCGCCATGGTCGTCCCCTCCGCCGAGAGCAGGCAGGCGAAGATCGCGGTGTGATCTGGCATCTCGACGTCGTAGGAACCAGCTCGTTGGAAGCCGAGCGCCTCGAGCTGGTCAACGATCTGGGCAGGCGACGCCGACGACATTGCCGCGGGCAACAGATCAGATGATCCTGAGCGGTGCGGCATCTGGAAGTGGGGATTTGGTTGCAACTCGATGCGTCGGACTGTTCCTCCAACCGTGGAGGCCAACATGACGACGAGCAGCACCATTAGCAGCAGCCCTCCCAGCAAGATGAGCAGCAAAGGAACCAGCCCAGTCACCGACACCGACGGGCCCGTGTCTGCGCCGCTGCTCCCCCACCGCCCGTTGAGCAGGAACCGCGCGATCAACAGACCTATAACGACGACAGCGAACCGCTGCCAGGGCTTACACCGCTTCCATGCCTGCTTCATGCCTTCACAATCGGCGGGTCGCCTGAGCCATTGAGCCTGCGCTGACCGGGTAGGTCATCAGACTCGCTACCGGGCGCGCAAACGCCGACCGACACAACCCCGGCGAAAGGGCTGCATCGGCCGGCGATCCGGCGGCGACGTGCGGGCTAGGCCGGAACGAGTGACCCCTCGGTCTCGGTCAGGTTGATAACCGACGTACCGATGCCGCCCTTGACGACTTCGGTCATCCGCATGCCGATCATGACCGGTTGATCATTGTCCTGGGTGAGCGTGATCGTGTTGTGGGTCGAATCCCAGGCGGCACGCATGCTTGCGCTCGAGGAACCGCTCTGATGGTTCGCCGACACGAACCAGCCACCGACGTGCAGGGACTTGCTCTGTGCATACGCAGACTGCGCGAGGGCGTAGCTCTTCGCATCGAGCGTGAGCGTGATCGTCGGCTTGATGATGCAGATGATCGAGCTCGGAATGCTGAGCTGCTGCCCGGTGATTGGGGCCTTCCAGTCGAACATGAGGCTCGAGTCGTACCAAGGTCCCGGGGCGATGTTCGGAATCTCGGTGATGCCCTCGAACTCGAACGTGATGCCGAAGGCCGAACTGCCCGTGTCGATGTTGAGCTGTGAGCCCTGTTGCGTCGATGACCCGCCAGCACCGAAGAACCAGAAGCCCGCGTGCCAGTCGGTGTGGTTGTAGTACGACGATGCGCTCATGTTGGCGTGACCACTCGTCGAATTGAAGGATGCGGACACCGCCGGCTTCGAGGGCGGGGTCGCAAGCGTCTGCTTCACCCAGTTCGAATAGACCTTGAGGCTGCCGATGCCGTACGACGGAACGACGCGCTTGGCGCCGAGGCCGTCCTCGACCTCCATCTCGGCTGGCCCACTCGCTGCGCCGCTGAGCATGGCCGTGCGGACGTTGTCGCATGCCTGACGGGCGCTTGCGATCGCCTGGTAGTCGGAGCCGTAGACGCTGGTCATCGTGGTGCTGAGCGTCGTCGATGCGCCGGCGACCGCAGATTGGGCTGCGTGGACCGGAGCTCCCCCAGGGTTCGCGACGAGCCAGGCTGCAAAGTTGGCCCACTGATGCTTGCCGAACATCATGACGTCATTGTTGTAGGCCGCAAACGCTGTCGAGACGGCGGCCTGCCACTTGCTCGTCGCCTTGTTGAGCGCCTGTTGCTCCTGCGCAATCAGCTTGTGCTCGGCCTTCGTCGGCGTGTGCGACCCAGGTGGGATCAGGTTGTCCAGGTAGGTGGCGTAGTCGTGGAAGAAGCTCTGGTTGGTGGCGGTGTACACGGCCGTCTCGCCCGCCATCGTGTCGCCGACGTTGTAGAGCTGGTAGCCAGCCTCTTCCTTGCTGGGCTTGGTGCCGTGCTTCGGCTTGTACGTCGTGTTGAAGTTGGCTGGCACGGCCGTGCCCATCAGTACGACGTCGTCTGCGTTCGGCAATCCCGCGCCGTTCGCAATGGCCGTGATGTAGTTGCCCCAGAGGTCCTCGGAGGTCAGGTTCTTTCCCATGTTGTGTAGTGCTCCCGCTTGTGTGGCCACC
>CALDGN010000042.1 GCA_937942965.1 uncultured Acidimicrobiales bacterium
ATCGCATTTGGTGGCGACCTCGCCGACCGGACCGTCCTGACCTCGTTGATCAATGCCTCGTCACCTTTGCGATGGGACGCAACGATGCTTGGCGCGGCAACGGTGTACGCCAAGGCGAACCAGGCCAGCATCATCTCGCCGTTCATTCTTGCCGGCGCCATGAGTCCGGTCACCGTGGCCGGTCTCGCAGCCCAAGCTCTCGCCGAGGCCCTCAGTGGCATGGCGTACACGCAGCTGGTGCGCCCTGGGTCACCCGTCATCTTTGGCACGTTCGCTGCGTCGATGTCGATGGCAACAGGCGCTCCGACCTTCGGCACTCCCGAAGCCGGTTTGGCCATCTATGTGATGGCCGAGCTCGCCCGCCGCGTGGGCGTACCGTTCCGCTCCGGCGGCCAGTTCACCGCATCGAAGTACCCCGACGCACAAGCCGCCTACGAATCAGCGCACAGCATCTTGCCGACCGTGAATGCGGGCGTGAACTTCGTGCTGCACGCAGCAGGCTGGCAAGAAGGCGGCTTGGCGATCGGCTACGAGAAGCTGATCCTCGACGCCGACCAGCTCGGCGCCATGTCGGTGTACGGCCGCGGCATCGATATGTCCGAGAACGGCCAGGCGATGGAAGCGTTCCGCACCAACGAACACGGCCAGCACTTCCTCGGCAACGGCCACACGTTGCAGAACTTCGAAACGGCGTTCTGGCGCTCAGAGCTGGCGAACAACGACAGCTTCGAGCAGTGGGAAGAAGAGGGCTCACTCACCGCCGCACAGCGGGCCAACGCCAGGTGGAAGCAGATGCTCCGCGACTACGAAGCGCCGCCACTCGACGACGCCATCGACGCCGAACTGCTCGACTACATCGCCCGCCGCAAGAACGAAATGCCCGACGCCAGCTACTAGTCGCTCGCGCCATCAACATCGGCTAGCGCCGTTGACTACGGTGCTGCCAATGACGGTGGCGAACGATCCTGGGGTGCGCGTAGGGCTAGCCGGCGGTACGCAACTGTCCACGATCGACGCGGTGCGCGCCGATGCGATCTGGGCTGCCGAAGCCGGGTTCGACAGCTACTGGGTGTCCCACGTGGTCGGTGTCGATCCGCTTGTTGCGTTGGCTGTCGTGGCCAACGACGTGCCCGAGATCGAACTCGGCACCTCGGTCGTACCGACCGTCGGCCGCCACCCAATCGCACTCGCGCAGCAGGCCCGGACCACGCAGCAAGCGTGTGGGGGCCGGTTCACGCTCGGTGTCGGCCCATCGCACCAGATCGTGGCCGAAGCCATGTACGGCGAAGCGTGGGAACGCCCGCTTCAGCGCACCAGCGAGTACCTCGATGCCCTCGTGCCGCTTTGTGCGGGCGAACCGTGCGCAGTCGACGGAACCCAGGTGACCGCCCACACCTCGCTCACGATCCCGACCGCGCCGGTGCCCGTGATCCTGGCTGCTCTGGGGCCGCGCATGCTCGAGCTCGCAGGCCGTATGACCGACGGCACCCATGTCGGACAGACAGGACCTCGGACCATCGCATCGCACACCGCTCCGCTGCTTCGAGCTGCCGCAGCAGAAGCTGGGCGACCTGACCCGCGAATCATCGCCCTCGTCAATGTCTGCGTCACCGACGACCCCGTTGGGGTTCGAGCAGCAGCCGCTGCTGGAGCGGCGAGCTATGCGGCGTTGCCGTCGTATCGGGCCATGCTCGACCGTGAGGGCATCGAGGACCCAACCGATCTGATCCTGGCTGGCTCGATCGAGGAGATCAGCGACGGGCTCGCGGCGTATGTCGAGGCAGGCGCAACCGATCTCCGCCTCGGGGTGCTGGCTCCCGAGGCTCACCTGGCTGCGTCGACCCGAGACGCTCTGGCAGAATTGATCCAGTCATGACTGACCCATTCTTGCAAGCAGCCATCGACGAGGCTCTCCAAGGGCGTGCCGAAGGCGGCATCCCGATCGGCGCAGTACTCGTGCACGACGGAAAGATCATCGGACGCGGCCACAACCGCCGAGTTCAGATGGGTAGCGCGATTCGCCACGGCGAGACCGACGCACTCGAACGGGCGGGCCGTCAACCCGCGAGCGTCTATCAGTCTTCGGTGATGTACACGACGCTGTCACCATGCGCGATGTGCACCGGCGCCATCCTCTTGTACGGCATCCCCAAAGTCGTGATCGGTGAGAACCGAACCTTCCTTGGCGAAGAGGCCCTACTCAAGGAACGGGGCGTCGAGGTCGAGGTGCTCAACGACCCAACCTGTGTTGCGATGATGACGGACTTCATCGCCGCCGAGCCGTCGCTCTGGAACGAAGACATCGGCGAGGTCGACGACGAGTAGTCGACCGGCAGAGCGTTAGCAGTCCGCGTTTACGACGCCGACGGTGCACTGCGCCACGACCAGCGCATCGACGATGTCGGTCACGCCGTCGTCGTTCACATCGCCTGCGGCCGCGAACAGCTGCGTCGTCGGGTCGGCCAGTGGGCACGCACCCGCGTCGGTGCGAACACCAGCGGTGAACTGGGCAATGACGAGTGCGTCGACAACATCGACGCCATCGCTACAGCTGGCATCGCCCCGGTCTGGTTCCGCCAGCGACCATGAACGCACCCAGTCGACCAGCATCGTCGTGCCGGGAGCAATCGGGTTCTCGGTCTGGTGCGAAGTGTGGGTAAAGATGATGTAGTGCGGCGACGTGACGATGTCGTCAGCCACGGTCGCAACCGGTGAGCCATCGAAGAAGTAGGTGATCATCGCAGGCGAACTTGTCGTCGCTAGCCGACGGAGCGCGCCGTAGGTGTGCCACTCGCCGTCGCCAGACTCGGCCGGATGGCGACGAGCACCGAGTTGACAGTTGCCGCCGTTCGAACACCCGTAGTGATAGTTGAGCTTGGCGTCACCGCCGAGCCCCTCGAGGATGTCGATCTCGCCGGTGACCGGCCACGGTCCGAAGCCGTTCGTCCAGAACGCCGGCCAGTTCGACAGTTCGCCGTCTGCGGTCGGAACCAGAATGCGCGCTTCGACGTAGAAGCTGCCGTCGAGACGACCGGCGTGGTTTGGGTTTTGGATCGCATCGCGGCTACTCACGATGCCGCCGACAAGCCCGACGACATCGCCTTGCTTATCGAGGCACGCCGGGTCTTCAGTCGTGTCGAGCCGGATCTGCAGCGCATCGTTCGCGACCAGGACCTGGTCGGTGTTGTAGCAAGCGTTCTCTCGGTTGTTCACCGAGACGGAGTAGCCCTGGTCGACAAACCAGCCGGGCTCCCAAATCGATCGATCGATCGAGTCGCCGCTAAACGAATCGAACAAATCAACGGTCCAGCAGCCGTCGACACCAAACGGAGCGAGGCATTCGTCGCCCTGAGCGGGCGGCTCTTGCGCCTGGCTGTCCGCAATCGGAGGCGTTATCACCAGGACGGCTGCGAGCATGCTTGCGGCAAGGACCCACAGGGCCAACCGTCGGGACAAAGACATACCTGCAAGCTACCGAGTTACGGCATGGTCACAGCCGCCGGGACAGGTCGTTTTGTTCACGCGAACACCGCGAGTGACCACAGCGCTGCACGCTCGGCCTACTCACAACTCACGAGGTCGGGCGATCGTGACCAGCTCGCCGGAGCCGAGGGTGATGTTTGGCCAGGGTTGTTCGAATCGCAGATGGGCGATCGCAGCCGTCGTCATGAGCTTCCCGGTTGCGGACAGCGCTGGTTCGGTGCTCGCGAGTGACTCGACGAGCATGTCGAGCGCAGGGTTGTGCCCGCACACGAGTAGTCGATGCGCCTGCTCGTCGCGGATGCGTCCGAGCCACTGCCGAAACCCCGCCTGATAGAAGCTGTCTTCGAACTCGACCGCGGCCGGACCAAGCCCGAACGTGTCGATGACGTGCTGCGCCGTCTCGCGAGCCCGAACTGCCGACGAGCACAGCACGCGATCCGGCCGCAGGTCGTTGGCAACGAGCCATCGGGCCATCGTGACTCGATCCCGTTCGCCCCGTGGAGCGAGCGGCCGCTGGTGATCGGCGGCGCCCGTATCCCACGCCGACTTTGCGTGGCGCATCACGAGGAGTTCAGGCACGGTGGTTCGCACCCGTCGAAACCGACAACATGCCCCAGGGTCTCACGCCAGCGGGTGCGCAAGCAACGGCGCCGGCGCGTGCAATGTTGGACCCGATCGCTCCGTGTTGGATCGCGCCGGATCAGATCACTTGGAGGCGGGTGACACCCTTGCCGGCGGCTTTTGCTTGGTACAAGGCCTCGTCCGCGTTGCGCACCAGCTCATCGAGCCCGGTCGCACTTTCGCTGCTCCAGCCGATACCGACGGACAGTCGTGCTCGATGCAGGCGCCCGGCGCCAACATCGATCTCGACCTCGAAACGGCCGAGGATGCGCTCTGCAAGCGCGACGGCTTGGTCCTGAGACGCGACATCGTGAGGCACAACAAGGAACTCGTCGCCACCCCATCGTCCGACGAGCGCGCCCGCGCCGACCACCGCGGTCAAGCCCTTAGCGACCTCGACGAGCACTTGGTCGCCGACCTCGTGGCCGAGACGGTCGTTGACGCCCTTGAAGTCATCGATGTCAACGAAGAGCACCGATGAGGGGCGCCCTTGTTGCTTGGCCGTCGACAACATCTCAAGCATGCGGCGTTCCAGGCTGCGGCGATTCGCCAGCCCGGTCAACGGGTCATGCAGCGCCAGGTGTCGGAATGCTTCGCGTTCTTTGCGCAACTCCGCTTCGAGCTGGCGACGACGCAACAGATCACCCAGCAGTCGGGTGAGCACCGTTGTCATCTCGATGCTGGTGTCGTTCATTGCATCGGGATCGGTGAAGTTGTCCAAGCTGACGAAGGCGATCGGGAAGCCATCGGCGAGCACTGGCCCGGACACGTTGACAACGATCTCGTTCAACCGGCCGACGGTCATGAGCCAATCGGTTGTCTCCGCACTGCGGCCCTCGACGTCGAAGTCGCGCACGATGCGGGCATTGGGATCCCATGCGTCCCGGAAGAAGACGCGGTGATCCAAGAGGTGTTCTTGCAATCCGGCCAGGTCGTATCCGACGGCTGCGGCGAAGCGAAACATCGTGGTGCCCGGCACGTTGATCTGCACGCTTCCGCCTTGGGCGCCAGGAACGATTTCGATGGCCCGCTCGATGAGGCGTTGACAGAAGTCGTCGTCGTCTTCTGTGGTGTGGGCGAGCTCACTGAGTTCCATGAGCGCGCTGCGGAATCGTTGCTGTTCGGCGAGCATGCGATCGACGGCATCCCAGCCCGAGCGGGGAATCGCTTGGGCGAGCACGCGCCCGCACTGTTGGATCCCGAGGTGCACGTCAAAGGTGCGTCCGTCGTCAACC
>CALDGN010000043.1 GCA_937942965.1 uncultured Acidimicrobiales bacterium
CCGACCGGCATGGTCTACGGCGGCGCCGGCGGCACGCTCGGCCCGGCGATCACGACCGGCTTCGTCGCCGGCCGCGACGCCGCCCAGAGCTAGCCGCGCCTGGCTAGCTGCGACTGTCGAGGACGGCCTGGAGCATCTCGCGGATGCCCTCGGGAAGGAAGGTTTCGACCGGCGTTTCGTCAGCCTCGGCCAGGTCGGCGAGGGCCATCACGATCTCGTTCGGATCGGCCTGGTCCTCCATGACCTGCTTCAAGAACTGGTGAGCGGCAGCCGCCGAATCGTCGCCCGATTCGAGGTATGGCTCGATCCCGTCGACCATGGCGTCGTTGAAGCCGGTCAGGTACGGCCCGGGGTTGATCTTGGTCACGTCGATGCCATGCGGCGCGAGCTCTTCACGCATCGCGACGCTGAGCGCCTCGACCGAGTGCTTCGTCATCGCATAGGGCGCCGACATTGCGCCGGACAAGATCCCGGCGATCGAGGACACGTTGATGATGCGACCCGACCCTCGCTCCTTCATGCCTGGAATCACTGCCTGGCACATCGCGAGCATGCCGAAGACGTTCACCTCGAACGTCTTGCGAACCTCGTCGAGCGGCACGTTGGTGAGCGGTGCCATCAGGCCTCGCCCGGCGTTGTTGATGAGCACGTCAATCGACACGTCGCTGACTTGGGCAACGCTGGCGGCATCGGTGACGTCGAGGACCATCGTCGCCATGCCCGGTGCTTCGGCGACGAGTGCGTCGGCTTGTTCCTGCAACTGACACGCTGCGATCACGTTGTGGCCCCGCGAGGCGAGCTCGATCACCGTGCCCCTCCCGAATCCAGAACCTGCACCAGTCACGAGAACGTCAGCCATTCGGCGACCCTAGTGTTCGGCTACGTCTGGTGTTCGGTCCGGAAGATCGTGACCGCGCCGATGTGATGGCCCACGCTGTCATAGAGACAGGCGTCCTCGCTTCGGATGAGGAGCACACGGTCCTCGATCTGCACATAGAGCAGTTGTCCACCGTCGGCGGTCGCCGCTCGGGTCAGCGCGAAACCGTCACCGGCGAAATCGCCGTGGAGGGCGCCGTCGGCGAAGTCTTCGTCGCGGCTGCCGATGAACGCGGCGTACAGCTCGTGGCCGACGAGTCGCCGAAGTTCCTCGTTGCCGTAGACGAGCCGTCCGGCGAGGTCTCGAACCGCGATGCCGTGCGCCTCATGCACGGACACGATCTCTGCGCAGGTCGTCGACAATGCTTCGGCGACCGCTGGTTCTTTCGTCAGGTCGAGCAGCGGGCCTTCGATCGGGATGCCGAGGGCGTAGCTCGCAGCGCCATCAACGGTCGTGGCGCTTCCGACGTCGAACGGCTTGTCTCGTCGGAGCATTGCGAGCATCTCGTCTCGCGGGACGGCGGCGGACCACAGGTAGCCCTGGGCATGGGCGCAGCCGAAGCGGCGAAGCCAGGTCAGTTGCGCCATGGTTTCGACGCCCTCGGCGACGACGTCGAGTCCGAGTAGCTGGGCGAGTTGGACGGTGGCCCGCACGATGATCGAATCCTCGTCCGAGTCGCCGAGGCCCTGGACGAACTCGCGGTCGATCTTGACCTCGTCGACGTTGAGTCGACGCAAGCGGGTGAAGGTCGAGTAGCCGGTTCCGAAGTCGTCGATCGAGAGCCGCACGCCGAGTGCTTCGAGTGCGGTGAAGACGGGGCCGTCGCCGCTTTGGTCTTCGAGTAAGTCGGACTCGGTGACTTCGAGCGTGAGTGAACCGGCGGCCACGTCGTTCGCTGCGAGTAGGTCGGCGATGGTGGCCGGCAGGCTTTGATCGAGAAAGCTTCGTGATCCGATGTTCACCGATACCTGGACGGGGTGGCCGGTGGCAGCAGCGAGAGCCACAAACTCGACCGCTTGGCGCAGCATGTCGTTGGTGAAGCGGTGGTAGTCGGCGGTGACTTCGATGACGTGCAGAAAGGCGCCGGGCGAGAGCAGCCCGTACTGCGGGTGTTGCCAGCGAGCGAGGCCTTCGACGCCGATGATGTGACCGGTGGCGAGGTCCACCTGTGGTTGGAAGTGCATCTCGAACTCGCCGCGATCGAGGGCCGCAGGAGTCTCGGAGATGAGCTGGAGTCGCTGGACGGACAGGTCGTCTGGGGTCGACTCGAAGAGTCGCACGCCGCCGCCGGAGCGCTTCGCTTCGTACGTAGCGATGTCGGCCCGCTTGAGCAGATCGGCGTAGGTCGTGCCGTGGTCGGGGGAGAGTGCGATGCCGACGGAGCACGCCACTGCGAGTTCCAAGCCGTCGACGGCGACAGGCGCGGTCATGAGCGCATGGATCCGCGAACCGAGTTGTGCTGCTTGGTTGGCGTCGTGGTCGCCGAGTGCGAGGAAAGCGAACTCGTCGCCACCCAACCGCGCCACGACCGCAAGCTCGGGGAGCGCGGCGGAGAGCCGTCCGGCGAGGACCCGGAGCACGCGGTCGCCGGTGGGGTGGCCGAGGGTGTCGTTGATTTCTTTGAAGCGGTCGAGGTCGGCGACGACGAG
>CALDGN010000044.1 GCA_937942965.1 uncultured Acidimicrobiales bacterium
GCGGCACCGAAGCACCGCTGGAGCCACGCCGAGCTCGCTTCGCGAGCCGCAGGCAGGCCGATCGATGGCGGATAGCCACGCTCGGCATTGGAATCGCCGAGCGCTGCAACGGCCGCAGCAGGTGGCGGGTCGAACGGTGTGCCGATCGAGAGGTCAACGAGACCACCTTCGAGACGCTCGCCCAGCGGCTTGTACTCGTTCAGGCGGTCGTAGGGATACGGCGGCGGCGTGTACGGAGTGCGTTCACCAGACATCGGCGGATCCTTCTTCGGTCGTCTCGGACTCGGGTTCAAGCTCGGGCTCGGGTTCAAGCTCGGGTTCGGGCACGGCTGAGGTTGTCTCCTCGGCTGTGTCCTGGCCGATGACCTCGGCTGGAGCGTCAGCCTCGGTCGATTCGGACGGGTCTGCGAGGTCCTCGCGGACGTACTCGCCCATGCGCCCGATCGAGAACTCGTCGAGGCGAGCCCGGTAGTGCATGCCGTCTGCGATGGCTTGTTCGCTCAGGACCTGCCCAGAGCGGTGCAGTTCGGCGATGATGTCGCCTCGCTCGAACGGAATCACCAGGTCAACGATCCGATTCATGACCGCAAGCCGGTCACTGATCACGTGCAGGAGTTCTTCGGTGCCCTCGCCGGTCATGGCCGACACCGACATGGACCCTTCGTACCGGCGCAGCAGATCTGCGGGCGCGTCGGCCAGGTCGATCTTGTTGAAGACGATCAGCTCGGGCACGTGATCCGCGTCGATTTCTTCGAGCACGGTTCGCACTGCGTCGATCTGCCCCTGGGGGTCAGCCGAGCTCGCGTCGACGACGTGCACCAACAGATCGGCGTCGATGACGACGTCGAGCGTCGAACGGAATGCCTCGACAAGCATGTGAGGCAGTTTGCGCACGAAGCCCACGGTGTCGGTCAAGAAGACCCGTTCACCGCCGGGTAGTGCCAGCTTGCGAGTTGATGCATCGAGCGTGGCGAAGAGCCGGTCCTCGGTCAACACGCCGGCGTCGGTCAGGCGGTTGAGCAAGGTCGACTTGCCGGCATTGGTGTAGCCAACGATCGCGACGCCTCGGTTGGCGGTGCGGCGGCGCTGCTTCGACTGGGTGCGTCGGTGGCGCTTGACCGTGCGCAGCTGCGATTCGAGCTTGTGGATGCGACGCTCGATGCGGCGGCGGTCGACCTCGAGCTGGGTTTCACCCGGGCCTCGAGTTCCAATGCCACCACCCTGCTGGCTGAAGCGCTTGGATCCCTTGAGACGAGGCAGGCGGTAGCGCAGGAGCGCCAGCTCGACCTGGGCCTTGCCCTCTTGGCTGTGAGCGTTCTGCGCGAAGATGTCGAGAATCACGGCGGTGCGGTCGATCGCCGTACGGCCGAGGAGCTTGTCGAGGTTGGCTTGTTGTGCCGGTGACAGCTCGTCGTCGAACACGACCGTGTCCGCATCGTGCGAGTCAGACTCGGCGCGGATCTCGGTTGCTTTGCCCTTGCCGACGAACGTGGCCGGGTCAGGCGCATCTCGCCGCTGCACAACGCGGGCGACCGCGTCAGCGCCAGCGGTGTCGACGAGCGCAGTGAGCTCATCGAGGGCAGCCTCGGTCGCTTCAGGCGAGCCCGAAGGCAAGCTCACGCCAACGAGGACAATCTTCTCTCGGAACGTGCGGTCGATGAACGCCCGTTCCTCACCGCCATAGTCACCAAACGCGCCGCGGTGGGATTCGACCACCGGCTCGTCACCCATGGGGGACCTCAGTTCGCAAGATCAAGTGCTGCCACGTAGGTGCTGGGGCCGTGGAGTGTGAGCTCGGCGCCGACGTCGACCATTGCCGAGCCACCCGGCATCTCGACTCGGAACCGGGACTCGTCGGGGCGGCTCAGCGATGCGATCGCGGTCGCCGCACATGCACCAGAGCCGCAGGCTTCGGTGACACCGGCGCCGCGTTCCCAGATGAGCATCCGGATGCCGTCCGCCGTGGGCGTGACGAGATGGACGTTGATGCCGGTTGGCATGAAGTGGGATTCGATGGCCGGGCCGATGGTCGCGATGTCGTGCGGGGCGAGGTCGGCGACCTCGATCACGATGTGGGGGTTGCCCATGTCGATCGTGTCGGCTCGCACGTAGTCGATGTGCTGCGCCAGGTCGATGTCGCCGATCTTCGGTCCGGGACCCGGAGCGCCCATTCCGACCGAGGCCGTTGCGGTGTCGCTCAGTGCGTCGGTCACCGTGAGGGCACGATCGCCAGCGTCGGTTTCGGCGATCATGTCGAGTTCATTGACGCCTCGACGAGCTGCGATGGCGTGGGCGAAGCAGCGCAGCCCGTTGCCACTGACTTCGGCTCGGCTTCCGTCAGCATTGAAGAGCACGAAGCGAGGGGCGACTCGGTGGTCGATCGTGACGATCAGGCCATCGGCGCCGATGCCGGTACGACGGTCGCACCACTGCTTGGCCCGGCCGGCTGCATCGTCAGGGACGTCGGGCCGGAACCAAACCAGGAAGTCGTTGCCGAGTCCGTGGAGCTTGTGGAGGTCATGGCGCTGCATGCGCGAGGCGACCAAGTAATCCGTTGGTGCCTGCTCCTGGGACATCGATGCCTCCGACATGGAGCCCAGTGTGGCACCGGAACGCGGCTGCGCCATCAGACTTGCGTCGAATTCCGAGAGGCTTCTCTCAGCTGCCGCCGTTCGGGGCGAGCAGCGCAGCCATTCGGCCTACGAGCGCGTCGACGTCGATCTCGTCGAGATCGGCCCATTCGATGCGAGGGTCGCGCCGGAACCACCGTTGCTGGCGGCGAGCGAAGCGACGAGTGCGCTGCTTCGCAAGGTCGAGCGCTTCGTCGAGCGGCAACCCTTCTTCGACATGGAGCAGCAGCTCTCGATACCCGAGTGCCTGGCGGGCGGTTCGGGATAGCCCTTCGGGACGCTCAGCCAGGCGCACAACTTCTTCGAGGAAGCCCTGCTCCATCTGGACGCCGTACCGGGCGTCGATGCGTTCGTCGAGCGACGGCCGGGGGCGATCGCATGCGAGCTGGTGGGTTGGGATCGCGGGGTAGGCGTCGAGGCCAGGGCCCCACTCAGAGAAGCGCCGGCCGCTCGCCAGCGTGACTTCGAGTGCCCGCACGACCCGGCGGCGGTTCGTCGGCTCCATGCGGCCAGCGGCGACGGGATCGAGCTCAGCGAGCCGAGCGAACAGCACCGCAGTGTCTGGTTCCGCGTCGACTTCGGCCCGGGCGTCGGGGTACTGGCCGGGAATCTCGAAGTCGTCGACGACGGCACGCACATACAGGCCGGTCCCGCCTACGAGCACCGGCACCCCTCCCCTGCTCACGATGTCGACGACGACGGCTTCGACGTCGGCGGCGAAGCGGGAGACGGTGTAGTCCTCGTGCGGGTCGAGCACGTCGATGAGATGGTGGCGGACCGCTGCCTGTTCTTCGGCGGTCGGCTTGGCCGTCCCGATGTCCATGCCCCGATAGACCTGCATCGAGTCCGCGGAGATGATCTCGACTCGCGGGTCGGCCATGGCGAGTGCCATCGCCGTCGAGGATTTCCCCGATGCAGTTGGGCCAATGATGGCGAGCGGGATCACAGGCGCAGAGGCCATCAGAAATCGTTCGGGGTCAGTCAGCCGCTCAGGCCGAGACGACCGGGATGCGGCGTCGCCGCTGTGGTGCGGCCGTGACAGCGACGAGCTCACCCATCAGGTACTGCATCGAGGCGTCGGTGATTGTGACGTCGGCGTAGCTGCCGGGCTTGATCAACTCTGGCGACGGGAAGTGCACCAGCTTGTTCTGGCGTGTACGGCCGGTGGTCACGTTGGGGTCCCGCTTGGACGGGCCTTCGATCACGACCTCTTCGGTCTTGCCGATGCGGGCGGCGTGCTTGGCCCGGCCCGAGCGTTCGATGACGACGCGGAGGCGCTCGTAGCGGTCCTTGACGACCTCGGGGTCGCAGAAGTCGGCTTCCATCTCGGCAGCTTCGGTGCCCGATCGGGGCGAGAAGACGAAGGTGTAGGCGCTGTCGTACTGGGCTTCGGCCGCAACTTCGAGGGTGCGTTCGAAGTCGTCGTCGGTCTCGCCGGGGAAACCGACGATGATGTCGGTCGTGACGGCGAGGTCTGGGATCGTGGCCCGGGCTTCAGCTAGTACTCGCAGGTAGCGCTCGGCGTTGTAGCCACGATGCATGAGGGCCAGAACGCGGTCGCTACCGGATTGGAGCGGCAGGTGTAGGTGCTCACACACCGCATCGGTTTCGGCCATGGCCTCGGCGACGTCGATACCCATGTCCTTGGGGTGCGGGCTGGTGTACCGGACACGGCGGATGCCTCGGACGTCGCCAACCGAGCGAAGCAGGTTGGCGAACATCGGGCGGATGCGAACGTCGTCACCGGCGCGGCGGGCGGCGAGCGCCAGGTCGCGGCCGTAACTGTTGACGTTCTGGCCAAGGAGCGTGACTTCGGTGATGCCTTCGCGTGCGAGCTCTTCGACCTCGCCGACGAGTTCGTGCATCGGACGCGAGACCTCGGGGCCTCGGACCGCAGGCACGATGCAGAACGCACAGTTGTTATCGCAGCCGATCTGGATAGTGACCCAGGCGGCGTGGTCGCTCTCACGGCGAGCGGGCAGCGCCGACGGGAACGCCTCGGCGTCGTCACGAGCAGCAGCTTCGAGAATCTCGACGATGGGGCCTTGGGTGCGAGCGACTTCGAGCAGCTCGGCCGCACGATGCACATTGTGGGTGCCGAAGACGACATCGACGTGGCCAGCTCGCTCGCGGATCTCGTCGCGGTCCTTTTGCGCCAAGCAGCCAGCGACGGCGATCTGCAGGTCAGGCTTGTCGGCCTTCATTTGCTTGAGATGGCCGAGCTGGCCATAGAGCTTGTTGTCGGCGTTCTCTCGGATGCAGCACGTGTTGAGCACGACGACATCGGCGTCTTCCATCGACGACGCCTCGGTCATGCCGTCGTCTTGGAGGAGACCGGCGATGCGTTCGGTGTCGTGTTCGTTCATCTGGCACCCGTACGTGCGGATGAAGTACTGCTGCGTCACACCGCAAGGATAGGGCTGCTCGGAGCCCAATAGAGGCCAGAAAACGAGGCAACCGCCGGTGCGGAATGGACGCACCAGCGGTTGCACCGTGGCACCTGAAGGCGGGATGGTGTGCCTTCAGACGCTCTCAAAGCCCCTACTCCGGGGACAAAGCGAGGGTTGGTGGCCCCTCACTGTCGGCCCGCTGGCGGTGGAGGTAGCACCGCAATTGCGAACCCGCTTGCCGTCCGGCTGACCGTCAGTACACGGTCGCCGGTCGAGAGACATCGGGACGCCCCAGCAGCGTCCCGATGATGCGCACCAGACGGGACGAACTCCCCGTCGGAGCGAGTTGTCAGCGATTGGCCGCCACCTGCACAGCTACACGGGCTGAGGCAAGGGCTGGGTGGCCAAACGCCAGATGATCAGTCGAGGCTGATCGGCTCGTCGTCAGCCTCGGTGAACTCTTCGTCATCGTCGGCCTGCTGGGCCGCTTCGAGTTCGTCGGGGCTTGGGAGCAATGTCGACATGACACGCTCGGTGAGCTCGACCATGATCTCGGGGTTTTCTCGAAGGAACTTCTTGGCGTTCTCTCGACCCTGTCCCATCTGCTCGCCTTCGTACGTGTACCAGGCACCAGATTTCTTGACGATCTCGTGTTCGACGCTGAGGTCGAGCACCGAGCCCTCTCTGCTGATGCCCTCGCCGTACATGATGTCGAACTCGCACTGACGGAACGGAGGTGCGACCTTGTTCTTGACGACCTTGACACGAGTGCGGTTACCGACGATCTCGACGCCGTCCTTGATGGACTCGATGCGACGGATGTCGAGGCGGACCGACGAGTAGAACTTGAGCGCACGGCCACCGGGTGTGGTCTCGGGCGAACCGAACATCACGCCGATCTTTTCACGCAGCTGGTTGATGAAGACACAGATGGTCTTGGACTTGTTCAAGTTGCCGGCGAGCTTGCGCAGTGCCTGCGACATGAGGCGGGCCTGGAGACCAACGTGGCTCTGGCCCATCTCGCCTTCGATCTCGGCGCGAGGCGTGAGGGCGGCAACCGAGTCGATGACCAGCACGTCGATGGCGCCGGAGCGCACGAGCGTGTCGGTGATCTCGAGTGCCTGCTCACCCGTGTCGGGCTGGGAGATCAGCAGTTCGTCGACGTCGACACCGATGGCCCTGGCGTATTCGGGGTCAAGGGCGTGCTCTGCATCGATGAATGCACAGATGCCGCCGTTGCGCTGCGCCTCGGCGACGAGGTGCAGGGCCAGTGTCGTCTTACCCGACGACTCAGGGCCGAAGATTTCAGCGATGCGGCCACGGGGGATGCCGCCGATACCGAGGGCGACATCGAGTGCGAGCGCACCGGTCGGAACCGCCTCGATCGCCATCGAGCCACGCTCGCCCATCTTCATCACTGCGCCCTGACCGAAGTTCTTTTCGATCTGCTTGAGGGCCATATCGAGGGCTTTGTCTCGCTCCACTGGGGTGTCTCCTTGTTCGTGCCCGGAAGCACTGCGTCTAACCGCTGCTGGGTCCGGGTCGGTGGTGGTGGGGAAGGTGATTGAGACGTTACGAGGGGGGTGTGACAGTCTCGCCGGAACCGATTTCGCACCCCGGTGATCGAGGTTTGGATCGGCCCGTTCGACGGCTGACTGCGGCACGCCACACGAACGCTTGTTCGCAATGACACGAGAGTAATTCGAACAGTCGTTCGATCGCAAGGCTTTCCTTGGAGAACTTCTCAGATCCGCATGATTACAACGTCAATCGGGTCTACCCCACTGCCCCGCCCGCCTCATTCGGGACACAAAGCCCTCGATTTCGGTTCGCCGAGGCCGTACTGTTCCCCCGTGAGCTCTTTGCATCTCAACGCCGTTCGCCAGTTCGAGCAGGCCGCGAGCTTGCTCGGGCTCTCCGAAGCTGACCGTGCCATCCTGGCTGTGCCCAAGAACGAAGTCATCGTGAACTTCCCGGTCACCATGGACAATGGCACCGTCGAGGTCCTGACGGGCTACCGGGTCCAGCACAACAACTCGCTCGGCCCGTACAAGGGCGGCATGCGATTCTCCCCCGCCGTCGATCTCGACGAAGTGCGGGCACTCGCCACCTGGATGACGTTCAAGACGGCGCTCGTCGACATCCCGTTCGGCGGGGCGAAGGGCGGTATCGCGATCGATCCCCGCAACTACTCAGCGGGTGAGCTCGAGCGCATCGTGCGGCGGTTCACGTTCGCGCTCGGTTCCAACATTGGTCCTGATCACGACATCCCCGCGCCCGACATGGGCACCAACGCGCAGACGATGGTCTGGATGATGGACACCTACTCGTCGATGGCGTCCGTTGCCGATCGCCACACCGTCCGACGGGTCGTGACCGGCAAGACCGTGGCGACAGGCGGAAGCCGCGGTCGTGACAAAGCGACTGGCCAAGGCGTGACCTTTGTCCTCGATGCCTGGCTGAACCGCACCGGAGGCAGCATCGACGGCAAGCGAGTCGCCATTCAGGGATTCGGCAACGTGGGCGAGCACGCCGCCCGCACCTTGGTCAAGGCTGGTGCCACCGTCGTGGCCGCCGCTGACCACACCGGTGCGATCTACAACGGCAACGGCATCGACCCAGAACAGCTTTGGCAGTACACGTCGACCCATCACGGCATCAAGGGAGCGCCCGACGGCGAGCCGATCACCGATGACGATCTCTGGCGCGTCGACTGCGACGTCTTCGTCCCCGCGGCGCTCGAGAACCAGCTCTGCGAACGTCGAGCGCTCGATCTGACGGCCACCGTCGTCGTCGAAGGCGCCAACGGCCCAACTACCCCCGAGGCCGAGCTCGTCTTGGCCGACCGGGGCGTGACGGTGCTTCCGGACATTCTCGGCAATGCCGGCGGTGTCACCGTGTCGTACTTCGAGTGGGTGCAGAACCGTGCCGGCGATGCCTGGACGCTGTCCGACGTCGATGCCCGGTTGCGGCGGCTGCTTCGCGACGCGACCGACGAAACCTTGGCGGCAGCCAAAGAGTTTGATTGCACGCTTCGCGATGCGGCCTATGTCGTCGCGCTTCGTCGGCTCACCACGGTTATGGCCCAGCGAGGCGTGTTCCCCTAGTCCCGCTTAGCGGCGCGGTTTCGTTCGATCGCTGAGAAAGACGATCGCGATCGCGGTTGGGATGATGAAGAACGTGCCCAGCAGCCAAAACAGTGGCAGCGAGTGGCCCTTGCGCGCTGCGGCGCGTCCGGTGAGGTAGCCCAGCCCGATCTGGATCAGCGCTGCCACCGCAAAGATCAGCACGATTACAGGTGTCGACACGCCGTCCATACCCGTCACGGTAGAGCAGCCGGACGCGGCGACCGTGGAGTGCGCGAGGGGACACGTCCCCCTTATGCGGCGGCGGGGAGTTCCGTACGTTCGATCACATGGAATCCCCATGGCAACGAGACCCGTCATCGACCGCCCGTCGGTCCACGCGGCGCAGCACTCCCCTCCAGCTGTCGCTCGTCGTGTTGGCGACGGTCACGTTGCTTCTTGCAGCCTGCGGAGGCGGCACCGACCGCCCCGCAGGCGCAGGCATCTATGTCCCCGTCGAAGGCACAACCACGACCGAAGGCCTTCGAGTCGAGACCGCGTCGGCACAGACCCGAGCCGAGTCGGTGCAGCCCACCGCCGACTTCGAACTGGTCGAGAACCTGATCCAGTCGTTCCTCGATGCTCGCTCCGATGTGATCGTCGGCGGCGCCGATCCAGCCTCGATGGCACCGGTCGCACTTCCGTCCGCGATCGACTTCGTGATCGGCGAGCGCGCCTACAACCAACAACAGGCCGACCTTGATCGTGCCGGATCGACGATCCATCAGCTGCATACCTGGCCAAACCTGACGGCGATCCAACAGTCCGGCGAACAGATCTTCGTGACCGACTGCACCGAGCGCCAAGAGACCAACGGCTACGGCCAGTTCAACCTGTTCTTCGTCGAGCACCGCTACTCGCTTCAGCTCGATGCCGGCGTCTGGAAGGTCGCCACGGTCGAGGAAGTGCACAACGGCTTCCTCGAGCGCGACGACCGCTTCGGTTGCACGCCACAGTCCTTCACCGAACGGGCCGAAGCGACGGCGGTCACGATGTGGACCGAGTTCGTCGCTCTGGGTCGCAACCCAGCTTCCACCGCTCCGCTCTCGACGGCGTTCGGCGACGACTTGGCTGAACGCACTGCGGAGCAAGCCGCCGCCCAGGCCGCAGCTGGCATCGCACTCACCAGCAACGAAGAGGTCACCTTCCGAACCATCGGCATCGATACGCAAGCCGACCTCATGCGCCTGACGGGTGACGGCACCACCGTCGTGGTCGAAGCCTGCCGCTACTTCCCCGACGGACTCGAAGCGACCGACCTGACGACCGGCGAAATCGGTCGAGGCTTGGCACCTGGTTCCGAACTCGCCCAGTGGCTCTACGTACGCCTCAGTACCGGGCCCGAAGGAAGAACCGGACCTGATCAAGTGCTTGCGGTCGAGACCGCGCCGAGCGCATGCGGAGTCCAGCAATGAGCCTGCGCCGCACCACCATCCGCCCGATCGTCGTCCTCATCGGCTGGGCCCTCATCGTCTCGATCGCCACCATCGTTCCCATCACGAGCGTCGCCGCGCAGACGATGGATCCGGCCAGCGGACTCGCCGCCGGCACGTCGATCGACGGCCCGATCGGCGTGCGCACGAGCTCGAACGCGGATGCTCCAGCGCAAGTCCTGGCATTCCGCTTCGACCCGCCCGCCGACTGCCTGTATGACAACTCGTGCCCCGACCAGGTGGGCAACAGCGACGATGAAGATGACGGCCCGCCGCCTCGTGACCCCTACCAGGACGCACGCGACTCTCGCGACGACGGCATCGACAAGGTCATCGGCAAGATCGTCACGCCGAACTTCATCACCTATCCCGGCTTCGAGGCTCAGCTCGTGGGACTCGAGTCGTTCCTGCACTTGACCGAGGGTTTCAAGAAAGAGTCGGCGACGGGCAAAGACGTCGGCGGTCAACAGGTCACGGTCTACGCCACGCCGATCGAATCGGTGTGGGAGTTCACCAGCAGCGAAGGCACCGAAATCGTCACGTGCGCGGAGACCGAAGAGTGGTCGGCTGGCGATCGCGATCCGCTGTGCGGCAAGGACTGGGAACACTCAAGCTCGGTGATCGGCAAGGTGTCGCTCCGAGTCACGGTCAAGTACCGCATCCATTGGACGCATGGCTACACGACCGGCTGGCAAGTCCATGACGAACCGAAGTGGTCGGCGACGCGAGACCTGACGGTTCGCGAAGCGCTGGCTCGTGGCATCGACGAAGAACTCGACTTCGATCCTCCGGACGATGTCCGCCCCGAGGTCGCAGAACCAGACACGGTCGACTGCGGATGGGGCGCCAAGTTCGCGGCTGCGGTGATTCCGGGCCTGGGCTGTGAACCGATCCAGCTGGTCTGGGACTTGTTCACCGGGTTCCTCGGCGGATGTGTGGGCGCCATCATCGGTCGTATCGGTGACCTTTGGGACACCGTGAAGAGCGCAGCCGGCGACCCCGTCGGTTTCATCAAAGACCAAGTCGGCGGCCTCAAGGCCATGTACGACCTGTTGCTCGAAGACCCGCTCGCACTCATGGAGCAGTTGGGTCGAGAGTTCTTCGAGCTCGATGAGGACGACGACCCGTCCACGTGGAATGCGGAGCAGTGGGCGTCGTGGGCAGGCGAGTTCATCTGCGCCAAGGCCTTCGACTATCTGACCGGTCAAGCATCGGGGCGCCTCATGCGCTATCTCGACGGCAAGATCCGCCCGAACGGACCGAACGGTCCGAACAACAATCCTGACCTCGACCCCGACAATCCAGACGCCGACCCGGACAACCCGGACAACGACAATCCGGACAACGAGAACCCAGACAACGACGCCCCGACGTGCCCGATTCGGAACTCGTCGTTCCCGGCTGGCACCCAGGTTGTTATGGATGACGGCAGCTTGCTGCCGATCGAGCAGATCCGCCCCGGCGACGCTGTCCTCTCCTACAACGTCGACACGTC
>CALDGN010000045.1 GCA_937942965.1 uncultured Acidimicrobiales bacterium
TGGAAGTCGGCCGGCATCGCCATCGGGGTGGTGCTCGGCGCCTGGCTGCTGGCGTTGGTCGCTCCGAGCGGCGAAGCGATCGACACCCGAGAGATCGCGATCGTGCAAGGCGGCGGGCCGCAGAACACGAGAGCAATCAACTCCGATGCTCGCAAGGTCTTTGAACGTCACCGCGAGGCCACGGGTGGCGTCGAAGGTCCGGTCGACTTCGTCTTCTGGCCCGAGAACGCGATCACGACGAACGGCCCGTTCACCGATTCGCAGGAGTACGCCGAGATCACCGAGCTGGCCCGGCGCCTTGATGCTCCGATGATCGTTGGCGTGTTCGAGAGCTTCCGGTTGGAACGTCTTGAGGCCGATGGCTTCGACGTCGACGCCGATCTCGCGCCGGTTGCGCCAGACCGCGGCTTCAACCTCAACGCACAAGTCACCGTGATGCCCGATGGCACCGTGCTCGACCGTTACGACAAGCTGCGTCTCGTCCCATTCGGCGAGACCGTGCCGCTGCGGTGGCTGATCGAACCGTTCGCGCCGGCTGCGCTGCCGACACGCGACGCTCGAGCTGGCGCCGGACCTGCCGTGCTCGACACGGGCACCGGCGCAACCGCCGCCGTGTCGATCTCGTGGGAGATCTTCCACGATGACCGGGCCCATGACGGCATGCGCAACGGCGGCGAGATCCTGCTCAACCCGACCAACGGTGCGTCGTACTGGCTGACGATTCTGCAGACCCAGCAGGTCGCTTCTTCACAACTACGCGCGATGGAAACGGGCCGCTATGTCTTGCAGGCCGCGCCGACGGGATTCAGCGCAATCGTCGAACCCGATGGCACCGTCATCGACCGCTCCGGCGTGAGCGAAGCCAAGGTCATCCAAGGAACCGTCGAGCTTCGAACCGGCAACACCTGGTCGACCGTGCTCGGCCCATGGCCAGCGATGCTGGCTGCGTTCGCGGCGATGGGCTTGGCCTGGGGGCGAGCCCGTTCCGTCTCGAGCGACGAGGACAACTTGACGACTAGCGTGGCCGCATGATTGCAGCGGTGGGAGACACTCCATATCGGGTCGTGCTGGTCTTGCACATCCTCAGTGCGATGGCGGCATTCGCACCGGCGTTCACCCACCCGTTCCTCATGAATCAGTCCAAGGAACTCGGCGACGGGCATCGGGGCGTTATGGGGTTTCTGTCCGCGAACGGACGCCGCATCTATGCGCCGGCGCTGATCGTGGCTGGCCTCTTCGGGTTCGCGCTCCAAGGCATGTCGTCGGGTGCCTGGTCGTTCACGCAGTTCTGGATGATCGCCGCGGTCATCGTCTGGGCGGCCATGAACGGCGTGCTGCACGCACTCATCATGCCGAACGAGGCCAAGATGGCCGAGGGCGATTCAGGCGCACAGCGTTTGGTGGATATCGGCGGCCAGGTCATCACGATCCTGTTGATTGTCATGGTCTGGCTCATGGTGTTCAAACCCGGCGTCTAGAGAGCCACGTCGAGTTTCGCCGCCAGGCCGACGAGCGACTCAGACTTCGATCATGAGGGTGACGGGTCCGTCGTTGATGAGCTCGACCTTCATGTCGGTGCGGAAGATGCCCGTCTGGACGGGATCGACGCCGAGATCTCGCAGCGCATCGAGCACCGAGTCGACGAGCGGCTCGGCGACCTCGGGCCGAGCGGCATCGACAAAGGCCGGACGTCGGCCCTTGCGGGTGTCGCCGTAGAGCGTGAACTGGCTGACGGCGAGCACGCCGCCGCCGACATCGAGTGTCGACAGGTTCATCTTCCCGTCGTCGTCTTCGAAGATGCGCAGGTTCGCGATCTTGTCCGCCAGCTTGGCTGCTTGCGCGGGCGTGTCGTCGTGGGTTGCGCCGACAAGCGCCAGGACACCGGTGCCGATCTCGCCGACGATCTCACCTTCGACCCGCACCCGGGCTTCGGACACTCGCTGCACTAGTGCTCGCATGGCAGGGAGCGTAGAGCAACGTCGACGGGTGCTACCTCGAGCGGCGCAGCGGAGAAGCCTGTTTCTCGTCGCCGTTCGATAGGCGCAGTGTGAACCGAGCGCCACCCAGGTCTGGGCTCTCGTCGCACTCGACACTTCCCCGATGCACCTCGGCGATGGTGGCGACGATGGCAAGGCCGAGACCGCTTCCGCCTCGATCCCGGCTACGTCCCTCGTCGAGGCGAACGAATCGTTCAAAGACCCGAGTCCGATCTTCACCGGGCACCCCGCTGCCGTCATCCTCAACGACCACGACCGTTGCTCCGTCAACGAGCTGGGCGCGCACGACCACGGTGCTTGATGCGTGACGTAGGGCGTTCTCAAGCAAGTTGCCTACCGCCCGAGAAAAGGGGACAGGAAAGGCCAGCGCTGCGAAGTGTTCGACCTGTGAGGCATCTACTCGGAGGTGCTCGGGTACCGAGAGAGCGGCGACCTGGCCATGCACGAGATCCCCGACGTCGACCTTTGACATTGGTTCGTCTGCGTCCCCGAGCGCCAGCTGGGTCAGATCATCGAGCACGACCTCGAGCCGCTCAATGCCATTCAACAGAGCCGTCATCGCCTTGGTCGGGGGATTGTGCTCGGGATCCGGAATGAGTAGCCCGGCTCCGCCTTTCACCGCAGTGAGAGGTGAGCGAAGCTCATGCGACGCGTCAGACACGAATTGCCGTTGCCGCTCAAGCCCATCGTCGAGCCGGTCGAGCATCTGATTGAGCGTGGTCGTCAGGGCTGCGACCTCGTCGCCCGACTCCGGAACCGGCAATCTTTCCGTTGAGTTCGACGGTGCGATGCGGGCTGCCTGCTTACTGATTTCGCGTACCGGCTTGAGGGCGACACCGATTGCGGCCCAGAGCGCGAATGTGCCGAGCACAGTCAGCACCGGCACGACGATTGCAAGTGTGTATGTCAGTTGGTCGATGCCCCGAGAGATGATGCCGATCGGTGAAATAGCCACCAAGGTGATCTCGCCATACTGGGGGGTCTGTATCGATCGGGTTGTCTCGAACCAGTCCGGATCTTCGAAGTAGTCCAGGATGGCCGCCTCGAGTTCTTCGTCCATTTCTTCGAAGAACGATGTGTCGAGCAGAAGGTCGAATTCCCTATCGAACACGAAAAGGACATCATTGTCAGAGAGTTCGACGATCTCAGCGCCAGAGATGGTCGTAAAGGACGTCTCAGCGATTTCGATGAGCTGCTCGTCGGACAGACTGAGCACTTCTTCATCCATGAGGTCGTACCAGGGGTATTCCAGGTAGCGCCCCTCAGACTCGTCATCACCCATCCATTCGCTTGATCCAACGATCCCGTTGCCACTTCGACCGTAGGCACTAGCCGCGTCGTTGATGTTGAGCAGGAATCCTTCGGCGTCGAGGATGACGATGTCGGTACCGTCGGCGCCGGTTGGCAAGGCGATGGAGGCCGCATCTGCTCCCTGCTCAATGAGATCGACGAGTTCGTCAAGGATCTCGTTGTTCTGCGTCATCGTGTCGTTCGTGAGCGCCGACTGCAGCGACTTCACCGTCACCGCGGCGCCGCCACCGAGCACCACGAAAAGGACGACGGCACCGAGCAGGGTCACTCGCCAGCGGATCGAGCGGGGCATCATGCGCGAACCCGAAAGCCGACACCACGAATGTTCTCGATCGCTCGTCGGCCGAGAGCCTTGCGCAGGTAGCCGAGGTATACGTCGACCACATTTGGGTCGCCCTCGAAATCGATGCCCCAGACGGCACGAAGAATCTCGAGTCGCGAAAGTGGTCGATCTCCTGATCGCAGGAGCACTTCGAGTACCTGCGACTGCCGGCCGGTCAAGGTCACAACGTTCGACTCGACGCTGCACTCTCGGTTGCCGGGATCGAAGGAGATCGGTCCACGAACAAGTCGCTCGCTTCGTGGACCGCTTCCTGATCGGCGAAGCAGGCCCTTTACTCGGGCCTGAAGTACTGCGGGCTCGAATGGCTTGCGGAGATAGTCATCGGCACCGACCTCGAAGCCAGTGATCTCATCGAGATTGCCGACCTTCGCCGTGAGCATCAGGATGGGTGTTTCCGATCCTGCATCGCGGAGCGCTTTGCAGACGCTGAGCCCGCCCATCTTGGGCAGCAGCAGGTCGAGCACGATCAGTCCATAGCTGCCCTCGCTGGCGCGCCACAGGCCGTCTTCACCGTCGGCGGCTCGGTCGACCCCGTAGCCAACTTCACGAAGCGCCTCAGATATGACGACGGCGATGTCGTCGTCATCTTCAATAACCAGGACGCGCATTAACGATCATCCGAACCGTGTCGATCGACGTCGGTGCCAGGCGTGTGCCAGACGCAACGAAGGGTGGTTGATCGTCCATACGCGCAGGAACCTATCGGCACGAGCATGGTCGCTCCGATAGGTCGACCAACCCGTCTTGTCGACACGTTGGGTGACGGCACGTCGCGGTCCGTGGTGGCTCGGCGGGGCAGCGGTAGCGGGGGCCGAACTCTTAGAAGGCTCTTAGTTCCCGAATCGTACTGTTCGCCGCCGTTGGTGCTCAGCCAGCACCGCGCCCCCACCGGAGCCAGCGACCAACGTCGCCGGGGCTCGATCCCCAACGGAAAGAAGAGCAGTAGATGTATTGGCACGCCCGAAGAGTGTTCGTGACACTCCTCGTAGTCCTCGGTTTGATAGCCCCGATGCTGATGGTCACCCAACCCAGCGACGCGATCGTTGGCGGGACCTTCATTGATGCGCCTCCGTACTTCGTTGACGGCTTCTGCGGAGCAACGTTGGTGGCCCCTCAGTGGGCCGTGAGCGCGGCGCATTGCGGGGATGTGACGGGTAACGAGTACACGATCGGAGGGGTCGAGAAACGCACCGTTGTTGCTGTTCGCACAGTCCCCAGCTCGATACTCCCGGTCGGCGACCTTGCTGTCTGGAAGTTCGACCGGCCATCGACCATGACGCCACTGCCCATCAGTCGGAACGCCTCGGACCTGACCATCGGCAACCAGGTCAAACTCGTTGGCCACGGCGCAGTCTGCGAGTTGGATCCGGACCTGGCGTGCATGCCTGGGGACTGGGGTGAGGACGGTGTCAAGACCACGGGATGGACGCCCATCTTGAATCTGGGCGGAGGGAATGGTGTCGACCGCTTCTTTCGGTTCGGCGAGCGAGGCAACACCGGCTGCACCGGCGATTCCGGGAGTCCGGTCGTCGGCCGTGACGCAGCAGGTCGCGAGCTCCTCGTTGGCGTCGTGAGTACCGGCGAGATCACCGCCGAGGGCGTTTCGTGTGCGATGACGGTGACGGCAATGCGCGTCTACCTACTCGCCGACTTCATCGACGCAGCCATCGAAGCCGATGGCGGCCCGATTCCTGACTTCGGTGACGGTGGCATCCCGGTGCTGGGAGGCGGCGCTCCCGGAGCGCCGGTCATCCCTGCGCCGGGCGTTCCTGCGCCTGGATTGCCTGCTCCTGAGGTTCCGGTGTTGCCGGGCGGGCCGGGCGTTCCTGCGCCTGGATTGCCTGCTCCTGAGGTTCCGGTGTTGCCGGGTGAGCCGGGTGTTCCTGCGCCTGGATTGCCTGCTCCTGAGGTTCCGGTGTTGCCGGGTGAGCCGGGTGTTCCTGCGCCTGGATTGCCTGCTCCTGAGGTTCCGGTGTTGCCGGGTGAGCCCGGCGTTCCTGCCCCTGGTCTTCCAGGGCCTGATGTTCCAGTGCTTCCCGGTGGTCCTCCGGTCGCCCCCGCACCGGTCCTGCCTGACGTACCCGTGCTTCCACCCCCGGTTGCTCCTGGCCAGGTCGCACCAGACCCGGATCCACCGATTGTGGATCCGCCGCCGCCGTTGATTCTTCCTGATCCGCCGCCGCCGGTGGTTCTTCCTGATCCCGTCGCCGATAACCAGCCTCCGTCGATCTTTGAGGTCAATGGCCTGCGTGAGATGACGGTCGGTGTGGCCGTTGATGGGTTCATCAGGTCTGAGGATCCTGAGGGTGGGGCGGTCTTCTTCCGGACTGATCTGCCGCCAGGGGTCAAGGTTGACAATTCGACTGGAAGGATCTGGGGTACCCCGACGACTCCTTCACCAGCGAGACGCTGGTCGATTACTGCCTATGACTCTCACTACGCCGAGCGCACATTCGGAAGCACGTTCGCGGTGGTCGCTGCGCCGGCAGAGCCGCCGCTGATTCTTCCTGACCCGCTGCCGCCAGTGGTTCCGGGCCCTGCGGCGAACAACCAGCCGCCGTCGATCTTTCAGGTCAACGGGCTGCGTGAGATGACGGTTGGTGTGCCTGTTGATGGGTTCATCAGGGCTGAGGATCCTGAGGGCGGAGTCGTCATGTTCCGGTTTGACCTTCCGCCAGGGGTCGGTGTTGATGATGCGACGGGAAGGTTCTTCGGTACTCCGACGACCCCTTCGCCCGCGAGGCGATGGTCGATCACCGCCCATGACATTTATGGTGCGGAGCGGACATTTGGAAGCACGTTCGCGGTGCTCGCAGCACCGGTGCCGACCGCGCCGCCGCTGGTTGTGGTGCCCGGTCCGAACGGAGCTCCAAACATCTCCCAAGTCACCGGTCTGAACAATCTGACCGTTGGTGTGGCTGTCAATGGATCGATCCAAGCAAGTGATCCTGACGGCGAGCAGATCTACTACAACGGACACCTGCCGCCAGGACTCGTCGTTGATTCGATCACCGGTCGAATCACAGGAACGCCGACGACTGCGTCACGCAAATCATGGTGGTCTGTGTCGGTGTATGACGAACGAGGCTCCCAGCACGTTCTCGGTCTTGAGATCGCTGTCTATGGCCCTAACGTTCCGCAGCCGAATCAACCCGGCGGCGATCAGCCGCCGTCGATCTTCCAGGTCAACGGTCTGCGTGAGATGACCGTCGGTGTTCCTGTCCACGGTTTTGTCCGGTCAGAGGATCCCGATGGCGGTCCGGTCACCTTCTCCGGCTTTCTGCCTCCTGGCGTCGTCATCGATTGGGTTACCGGCGTGATCTCGGGAACCCCGACCAACGCGAGTGAGCCCAAGAAGTGGTCCATCCACGTCTTCGATGACGAGGGTGACACGCGGAGCTTCAGCTCCAAGTTCGGCGTCAAGCCAGCCCCCGAACCAGAGCCGGAGCCAGAGCCAGAACCACCGGTCGTAGTGCCGGAGCCCGAACCAGAGCCCGAGCCACCGGTCGCACAACCGGAGCCGGAGCCACCGGTCGTACAGCCACAGCCTCCTGCGCCACCTGCACCGGCACAGCCGTCGAATCCAGACGCAGCGTGTTCAATTTCGGGTGATGTGTTGTCGTGGTCGTCGTTCAATGGCGAGGACGATCGCTATCACGTCCGCAAGGACGGTCGTTGGGCCGGCAACGTTTCCGTTGACAGCGCTCGTCAGTTCCGGGTTGATGATCCGGCTGCGGCGTGGGTTGTTCGTTCACGAGAGCGCGGCACCTTTGTCGACCTTGCGTGTGTGAGTGATGGCAGCGTTGCCGCATGTTCGATCTCGGGTGATGTGCTCACCTGGTCGTCGTTCAATGCTGAAGACGATCGCTATCAGATCCGCAAGGACGATCGTTGGGCGGGCAGAGTCGCCTATGACTCGGTGCTTGAGTTCCGGGTTGATGATCCGGCTGCGGCGTGGGTTGTTCGTTCACGAGAGCGCGGCACCTTTGTCGACCTTGCGTGTGTGAGTGATGGCAGCGTTGCCG
>CALDGN010000046.1 GCA_937942965.1 uncultured Acidimicrobiales bacterium
CGAGGCGCCTCAACCTTGGTGGCTGCCAATGCATTGATGTTCCTCGCCATCTGGATCTTCCGTTGGCGCTTCAACATGCTCGACGCGGCCCTTGGCAACTAGCGGCCGGTGACTCCGCCATTGATCCGCACGGACCGGCTCGAGCTACGTCCCGCCGTCGAAGCGGACCGAGCCCAGATGGTTCCGATGTGGATGGACTCAGCGTTCATGGAGTTCTCCGGCGGCGTGATGACCCAGGCCGAGGCCAACGCCCGCTTCGACCGGCTGGTGTCATTCGCCGACGAGGTGCCGTTCGCAAAGCAGCCGGTGATCGAACGTTCGTCGGGCCGCATCGTTGGTTACTCGGGCGTCGACACCGCCGAGTTCGAGGGGCAAACGTGGCTTGAGTACGGCTACCGCCTGGGCCCGTCAGCTCGCGGCAACGGCTACGCGACCGAGGCTGCGGCCGCGCTGCTTGGCCTCGCCGAACGCTCCGTCACCGAGCCGACGACCGTTCTCGCGATCATCGATCCCCGCAACGAACCGTCACAGAACGTGGCCCGCAAGCTCGGCTTCGACTGGTGGAAGATCGGCTTCATCAACGGCTACTGGGACGGCCTGTGGCGCCGAACCGTCGGGGCCTGATCTGCGACGCCCCGGCCTCGAACCGCTCGCCCTCTTAGGGCCGCCACCTCGTTGCGATGCGCTCGGGCTGATCGGGCGCTCCCACCGTTGCTTTGCAGGCGAACGGCTGGAGCGAGGCTCGGCTGCTTCGCGTTGGCACGAATAGATAGGTGATGCCGTCCCGCTCACCCGCTGAGCTCGCGCCAACACCTTGAAGCCGCATCGGTTCGTCGAAGTCGACTCGGGCGAGTTCACGCCAGTCCTCACCGTCATGGGATGCCTTCGCGATAACCCGGTGTCCGAGATTCTCAATCGTGAGCCGCAGATAGGAAATGGTGTCGAGGTTGATGTCTCGTCCGAAGGTGCCGACCGACCCGAACTCGGGATGCAGCTGAACGATGTTGTCGCCCTGGCTCGGGCGAAAGGCCACCTCGAGCGGGCGTCCCGCACCTCGGCGGATCACGGCAAGGAACGCATCGCCAGATTCTGGTTCATGCTCTGAGGACGGATCCTGCGGTTGCCCTGCTCGCACGACGAGTCCTCCGCACACATCGTCGTCAACGTGTGAATGCGGTCCAGCGACCAAGTACTCCATCGTCCGATCGCACGCCTCGCCCTCGAAACGGTCGAAGGCGAAGCCGAACTCGTCCGTGCGGCGTCGGCGCGCCAGGTTCTTGCTTCGAGACCACAGCTCGAAACCCTCGACCTGTTCGACCGCGTCGTTGCAGGCATCGTCGAGCTCGAGTCTCTGGCCCGCCATGCGGACGAACGGGAAGCCTCGCTCATTGCGGGTGCACGCCCACTCATCCCGAACCTCATTGACCATGTCCGTAGCGATGTGGTGCACCCCTGCCTCGACCGAGGCAGCCCAGTGATGTGCTTCGTCGGCATAGAAGGACCGGATGATGAAGTTGTCCTCTGGATCGATCGCATCGACCAGCCCGAGGCCCTCTTTTGCGTTCACGTTGTAGAAGACGCGGTCGAGATCGATCGACGCAGCCTCGACCTCGTTCAGGTAGGTAGCGACGAACGCGGTTCGTTTTCGGGCTTGGATCTTGGTCTGGGCGTAGTTGTCGGCCTTGCCCGTCAGGCAGAAGATGAACTTGCCGCGTAGCTCGCCGAGCGTCGGCCACCCACGTGCTCTGACCGCCGTCCTTGCCCACTTCGCTCCGGGCACGCCTTCGATCAGTTGCTCAGGCCTAAAGATCGCATCGCCGAGCTTCTCCTCGAGAAGTGCGTCGAGCCGCTTGTAGGAGTGCGCAGCGTCAGAGCGCGCCGGGAGCGGGTCGACCATGTCGAGAAAGATCGTGATGACCTCGTGGTTCGGCACCGTCCGATGGAACCCAGCCAGCATCTCGAGCACCTGGGAAAGTCGATGCACCGAGGATTCAGGGTCTGCCTTGTGATGAAAGACTGCCCAGTCTCCGAAGTCGATGTCGTTACCGAACGGGTCTTCGGTGTGCAGGTCGATCTCCATCGATCGAGCACCCCAATACAGGAGCTGGTCGAGCAGACCCTCAGTGCGCTGGTACGCGTTGTGGATCGACTTCTGGTGGACCTCGTTGTAGGCGATGCCGTCGACGCTCATGGGTGGGCCTCCTCGGTTCCGAAAATACGACGGGTGAAGTTGTTGGCGAATCGGCCGTGTGGATCGTGGGCTCGCCGCAGCTCGATGAACCGTTGGAACGAATCGCCGTGCAGGGCTTGCATGTGCGCAGCGGAATAGGCCGCGCAGTACTTGCCCAGGTGCGGACGAGCGTCGTCGCCGCGGCGCAACAGTTCCGCTTCGACTGCGTCGAAGTACTCGCGCCAGCCCGGCGACTGGACCGCGACCAAGCACAGCCACACTCGGGGCTGCTCGCCGGACGCCGGGCTGATCATGCCGTAGGTGCCGTTCGCTGGCGTGAAACGGACCTCGATCAGCATGAACGGCAAGCGCTGCTGTTTGGCGAGGTCCTCGTAGATCGCGTTCATCAGATCGATCAGCTCCCAGGCCTGATCGAGCGGGGCGGCAAACTCGAGCTCCTGATGCATCGGATAGATGGACCGGTTGAAGCCTGCCGCAGATGGGAGCACCAGCGTGGATGGTCGCTGGAGTTTCGGCCCGACCCGAGCGGTCCGACGAAGCTGGCCGAACTTGGCTGAGGCGTCGCCGAACCAGGCTGCTGCAAGCGCCGCCCACGCGATGTGCAGGTACTCCCGCACGGCGGCTCTCTTGGTGACGGGATCCGTCGTCGGGTTCCAGGTGTGCAGCTGAAGCTGGTCCGCGTAGGGGAAGACGTAGAAGCTCATGTGCTGATGGGCCGTGAGCCAGTCCCGCCAGTTCGTTCGGGCGTCGTCCAGCGCTACCCAGCTGGTTGCCTGTTCCAGGTTGAACGCGGGCACGCAACGGACAGACACCTCGGTGATCACCCCGACGGCGCCAACGCCGCCAATCGCTGCGGCAAACAGGTCGTCGCCTCGCCAGACATCGTGGCCTGTCCCGGTGCCGTCGACCAGACGCAGCCCGACGACCGACGAACTGACAAAGCCAAGCTCGCGGCCCGTTCCATGCACGTCCGTCGACAGCACACCGGCGATGCTCTGCGAATCGTGTGACGGCAACGCTTCGATCGCTAGGTCCTTCTCGGCCAGAAGCCGAGACAAATCACGGACGCGGGTACCGGCGCGCGCCCGCACATAGGTGACGCCTTCTTCGTTGCAGTGCTCGGTCGGATGATCGAAGCCTTCGATCACGCCGGAGTAGTCGTCGAGCGACATCAGGGTGGCGGAACGAATCGCGTCGTTGAATGAGTGACCTGACCCGACCACGCGCAGCTGTTCGCTGTCGACGATGGCGTCGACGATCTCCGCTTCGCTTGTCGGCACAACGATTGACGCGTGTTGGCGTTCACCGAACGTCCAGTTGTGCCACTGACGTGACGTACGCCGACCTTCGAGCTGCAATTTTCGTCCGCGCGTCGCCGCGTAGACGAGCGCGTTGCTCGCGGTGTGCCATGCCTGGGTCCAATAGCCGACTGGGCCCGGGTCGTAGTTAGGCGATCCTTGCACTGCCCACCCCTTGTTCCGTCGCCTCTCGCAACGTAAACCTGCGGCAGCGGGATGTCTGTGGCGCACTTCGCACAACGATGATCCTCAAACTGAGGGCACGCGTCGTCTCCCTCCCACAAGACAGAGTCTCGAGAAGCACGATCGGTTGACAACCATCGCCAAGGAAGCAACGACGATGCCAGAAGTTGCGCCCGCCATTTTTGCCTATGAACGGTTGAGAGGCGGCGTTTTTTGGACGCACCACGATCCACTGCAACCTGTAGCACTCCCGTGCTACATTGAGGCGCATGGCGACCACCACCGTCCGACTGGATCCCGAAGAAGCTCAGATGCTGGCTGAGCTGGCCCCACACTTCGGAGGCAAGTCCGGCGTGCTCCGCCAAGCCCTTCGCAAGCTCTCCGAAGAAGCGAAGAACCGTGCGGCGTTGGCGTCTTTCGTCGACGACTGGAACGCTTCGGACGGGCCGATCGACGACGAAGAAGTCGCTGCCATGATCGAGAAGTTCGATCATTGATCCTTGACGCTGGTTTCCTCGTCTCGATCGACCGCAACGAACAGGCAGCTAGGAGCTTTCTCAACGCAGCCGTTGCTCGAGAATGGCGACTTGTCACGACCGAACCCGTGATCGCTCAGGTCTGGCGGCAGGGCCGCAGGCAG
>CALDGN010000047.1 GCA_937942965.1 uncultured Acidimicrobiales bacterium
ACTAGACGGGGATTGATTTCCAGTCCGCGAGGAGGGCGGCCGCGTCGTCGTAGCTTGGCGACACCGCCGCCATTGCGTCAGCGACATCGTCAAGCGAACCGCCGCGTGACGCGGTCTCGATCTCTTCGGCGAGGTCGCCGAGGGCCACAGCTCCAACCGAGCGGCTGGACGACTTAAGCGTGTGCGCTGCCATGCGCACGTCTTCGACCGAGTCGCCAGCAGCGATCGTTGCGACGAGCGTTGGCGTTTCCTGCAAATAGGTCTCGACGATGTCGTCGACGATCTCGGTCATACCGCCCATCATCTCGACCATCTCGTCGAGCACGGCGCGGTCAATAGCTGTGGTCATGGTTGCACCTCGGTGTCGTTCGCTACGGCGAGGACGGTCTTGATTAGGTGAGCGGGGCGCTGGTCCTTGGTGATGTAACCAATGGCGCCGATTTCTTCGGCCTCGGACTGCAGTTCTTCGTCGCCGTAGGCGGTGTTCATGATGATGCGAGCCTCGGGCCAGACCTCGAGGATCTGTCGAGCTGCGTCGAGCCCGCCGAGTCCTGGCATCTGCATGTCCATGATGACGACGTCGGGGCGGTGTTCAAGCGCGAGTTCGACAGCGCGCTCACCGTTTTCGGCAACAGCGGCAAGCTCGATCTCGGGCACGTCGCCAAGCAGCGAGCTCAGCATCGCTCGGATCGTCGTCGAGTCGTCGGCGAGTAGGACAGAGACGCGTTCGGTCATGTCTCTAGCTCGTTCTGGAACACAGCGCTCAGGTCCGCTCGGGGTGCTCGACACAGTACGACGGTACCGGCATCGCTACTCGCGAACTCGATGGTGCCGTCGATCATGGCCATTCGGTCCTGCATCGAGACGATGCCTAACTGGACCGGGTCGAGACTGGAAATGGTCTCGATATCGAAGCCCGACCCGTTGTCCTCGATGCGGAGCTGAGCGGCTTCGTCGTCGGCGTCGATCGTGATCGAGATCGTGGTTGCGTCTGCATGGCGCACGACGTTGTCGAGACACTCCTGAGCGACGCGGTAGAAGGCCGTCTCGGTTTCGGCGCCGAGCCGGTTGCGATGACCTGCAAGTTGCAGTTCGAGGTCCGGATGGTCGCGGTGCAGGCGTGCCTTGATGCCTTCGAGCGATCCGGCGAGTCCGTGCTCGTCGAGAATCGGCGGCCGTAGGTTCGTCATGATCATGCGAATGGACTCAAGCTGTTGCATGAGGTTGGCGGCGGCTTCGTCGATGATCTCGCCTGCTGCATTGTGGTCGCCGCGGCCGAGCGCCATCGACACGCGTTCGAGCTGATAGCCGACGCCGGCAAGTTCTTGCAGCGGACGTCGATGGAGCTCAGAGGCAAGTCGTCGTCGCTCTTCTTCGACGGCTCGGTTCATGCGCCAAATCACCCGTTGGCGTTCGGTCTCGGCCTCGGCAATCTCGAGCCGAAGACTGGTGAGCTCGTCGTCATGGGCTCGTTGCAGGTCTGCCGCTTCGTGGTCAAACGCCTGGGAGTCCTTCGCCACCTGGTTCCCTGACGAGCTCGTCGCCCGTCCCCGGACAAGCGCGCCGAAGCCGCCGACGGCAGCTGCGCCAGCGACGAAACGCAGCGCTTGCTGCGGTCTCGAAATCGAGTTGCGGGACATGTGGCTCGCTGTCGAGAGAGTTGCCTTCAATCGTCGGCCGATGCGGCCCCGATGACATGGGCCAAGCGGCCTATTCGTAGCACGGACCTCTTCAATCTAGGTGAGGCGTTCCACCGAGCCTGGATTTCTGAGAGATACGCCTCAGAACACCCATGGCGGTGCCGAAAAGATAGGGGTGTTGGCGAGGCTGGCGCGCAACGCTCGTGCACCCGGTTCTTGGCGGGAGCATGTCGCTGCGCGTGTACGAAACGAGACACTGCTCGGCTTCCATGCCGTTCGCGCCGTGGCGCACCTGGTCATCGCCGTTGCCGTCGTGCTCGCTCCGATCAACACGACACCTCGTGAGCAGTTGATCATTGGTATCGCCATCGCTCTTGGTGGGCCGGCGACCATCGCGATTGCGATCTTCGCGCCGCGTGGTCGGCGTCATCTCGCCGGGAACCTGTTTCTCGGCGTGCTGGTCATGGTCGTGTGCGCGGTCCAGCCGATCCTTTGGGGCGGTGGCATTGTCGTCTTGACTGCGGTCGCTATTGGCGCCATCCCGGTTGAGTCGCGCCGCGTCGCCCTGGCACAAATCATCTTCTTCGCAGTGGGCATGGGCATCGTCGGTTGGGTGCGATCGGCGCCGAGTTTCGTACTGCCGCTCGTTGCCTTCGCGGTTATGACGCCGTCGATTGAGCGCTACTACCAGCGCTGGCGGCTCCGGCGAGCCGAAACCAATCGCCAGCTCGAGGACGCGACCAAGTTCATCCGACATCAGGCCGAACACGACGGGCTTACCGGCCTGATCACCCGCAACGTATTCATGTCGAAGCTCCAGGGGTGCCTGCAGGAGTCCGACGGCGACCAAGTTGCAGTGCTGGTCGTCGACGTCCATCGGTTCCAGGAAGTCAACGGCGTGCTCGGCCATCGCGTCGGCGATCAATTGCTCGTCGTACTCGCCCGTCGGTTTGAGCAGTTGTCGTTCGCGGCTGCAACCGCTCGGCTCGGCGGCGACGAATTCGCCTTCGTGCTGGTTGGAGACGAAGCTCGGCAACCCGTCAAACACGCCCACGCGGTTATCGCTGCCATCGAGGAACTCGTGCAGGTCGACCGGCTCAAGCTTTCGGTATCTGGATCCGTCGGGATCGCCGTCGCACCGGACGACGGCGCAACGGCCGAAGTCCTGATGCTGCGAGCCGACACGGCGATGTACCGAGCGAAGGACGCACGCGAACAAGTGATGGCGTTCGCAGACTCCGAAGGCGCTCGCGTCGGCGAGCAACTCGAGCTCGGCCGCGAGATTGAACACGCGATTAGCAATGGTCAGATCGAGCTCTGGTTCCAACCCAAAATCGACCTGGCAACGGAGCGCATCGTGGGAGCCGAAGGGCTCGCCCGCTGGCGACATCCCGACCTTGGCGTGCTTACCCCCGACCGGTTCCTGCCGCTGCTGAACATCACGAGCGACTACCAGGCCTTCACCGACGAGGTCATCCGCCAAGGCATCGAGTTCGTCGTACAGACAAAGCGCGATGGCGCTGGACTCGCCGTCGCCCTCAACCTGAGCGCGATGAGCTTCCTCGATCACGGACTCGTCGACCGGGTGGCGGCGATGCTGGAGACCTCAGGCGTGGCCGCAGAACAGGTGACGTTCGAGATCACCGAATCTGACATCCTCGAGGATCTCTCGGTCAACGGGCCGGTCTTCGAACGGCTCATCGATCTTGGCGTCGAGCTGTCGATCGACGATTTCGGCGTCGGCTACTCGTCGCTCAGCCGGCTGCGTGAACTACCCGTGCAGGAACTCAAGATCGACCGCAGCTTCGTGTCTCGCATGGAGAGCGATCCTGAAGACCTCATTATCGTGAAGGCCGTGGTTGACCTGGCCAACGTGCTCGGCCACCGCAGCGTTGCCGAAGGCGTCGAGACCGTCGAGGCCTGGGACCGGCTGCGGGAAATGGGTTGCGACGAGGCGCAGGGCTATCTCTTCGGCCGGCCGATGCCAGCTGCCGAGCTGCTTGAGCGCTACACCGCAAGCGACGGAGTACGCCGGTTCGTCCTCGACAACCAGCTTCACTAGCCAGTCGCAGCGCTAACGGCCGCGACGCTTGCCCTTGTTGCGCCCACTCGTGCGGTCAGCGTGACGACCCTTGGTCGCTCGGTTCTTGCGTGGCGTCGAGTTCGATCCGCCTCGTGAGGGGCCATCGCTGCGACCGCCTCGGTCGCTGCGGCCACCGGTCTTGGGTTCTTCGTCTTCCCAGCCTGGTGGGTACCAGTCATTGCCGCCACGCTTCTTGCGCCGAGGATGATGACCTTCTCGCGTCCGGTCGTCGCCGTCCCGATCAGTGCGGTTGCGGTCGTTGCGGTTCCGGTTGGCGCCGCGGCCATTTCGGTCATCGCGATTGCGATCATCGCGATCGCGATTGTTGCGCTTCTTGTCGCGGCTCTGTCCCGCAGGCGACTTGCCCCGGCGAGGGTTGCCTCGCTTGTCATCGGAGCGATCACGCCGGTCGCGACGGTCGCCGTCACGAGATCGTGACTGCTGCTGCTTCTGGCCCTGCGGCTTGTCTGGAGATGGCTCACGGTCACGAGTCGGGCGAGGCCGATCGACGACTGGTGGGAGCGCGTCAAGGTCGAGCGATTCGAAGCCCTGCTCGATGCCAAGTTCCTTCTGGAGCTGGCGAGCGATCTTTTGCTTGTTGTCGACCACCATCGAGATGACCCGGCCGGTGCTTCCGGCGCGTCCGGTGCGACCCGAGCGATGGATGTAGTCCTTGTCCGAGTTCGCCGGGTCGTGATGCATAACCAGTTCCACGTTGTCGACGTGGATGCCTCGCGCTGCTACGTCCGTCGCGACCAGGACATGGGCCTTGCCCGACGTGAAATCGCGAAGCGCCCGCTCGCGCTGGGCTTGGGATCGGTCGCCGTGGATGGCGACGGCAGCGAGACCCTTCTTCGCAAACGTGTTGGCAACTCGGTCACAGCCGCGTCGGGTGCGGCAGAACACAATGGCGGACCGGTAGCGGCGTAGTACCGCGACCGCCGAGTTGATGCGGGAATCGCTCGGAATCAGATACCAGGAGTGGTCGACGTCGCCGATCTGATCAGCCTGTTCTTCGACCTCGTAGGTCTCGGGATCGTGCTGATAGCGCTTGATGAGCGTGTCGACGTCGCCATCCAGCGTGGCCGAGAACAGCAGCATGTGCCGCTCATTCGGGGTCTGGTCGAGGATGCGCTTGACCGACGGAAGGAAGCCCATGTCCGCCATGCGGTCGGCCTCGTCGACGATCGCGATTCTTACGTCGCGCAGTTCACAACAGCGCCGCCCGATCAGGTCTTCGAGCCGCCCTGGGCAGGCGACCAGAATGTCGACGCCACGTTCGAGCCGTTTGATGTCTCGCTCGATATTGGTGCCACCGAAGACCGTAAGGATGGTCCGGCTGCGGGCGGCGGCAAGCGGTTCGAGCTCGTCTTTGATTTGGGTAGCGAGCTCACGGGTTGGGGCAAGGATCAAGACTTTGGGCCGCCAGGGCGAACCTTGCTCGGCGAGATCGATTGCGGGGATGCCGAACGCCAGGGTCTTGCCGGAACCGGTCGGCGCTTTGCCACACAGATCGCGACCGGCGAGCCCAGCCTCGATGACCGCTTCTTGAATCGGAAAGGCCTCGGTGAAGCCGCGCTCGGCGAGCGCGGCGACAACAGGTTTAGAGACGCCGAGGTCAGCAAAGGTGCGCGTCATCGTGACACGCTCTTCGTTGCCGAGCCCCGTGTCATTACGCCTCGCGCGATCGCTTCAGGTTCTTGGCGGCACGCAACCGAGAGGTTGCGTCGAGCTCAACCTTGCGAAGGCGAACGATGTCGGGCGTGACTTCGATGCACTCGTCGTCGCCGATGAACTCGAGCGACTGTTCGAGCGACATCTTCTTTGGCGGCGTGAGCCGGACGGTTTCGTCGGCTGCGGCGGCACGCACGTTGGTGTGTGCCTTGCCCTTGCAGATGTTGATGTCCATGTCGCCGGCCTTGGGCGTTTCGCCCACGATCATGCCTTCGTACACGTCGGCACCGACGTCGACGAAGAACACGCCACGGTCCTGGAGCTTGAGGATTGCGTTGCTCGTGGTGACGCCCGTGCGGTCGGCGACCAGGCTGCCGCGATTGCGGGACTGGATCTCGCCCTGCCATGGAAGCCAGCCGTCGAATACGTGGTGGAGCAGGCCGGTGCCACGAGTCTCGGTGAGGAAGTCGGTGCGGAAGCCGATCAAGCCGCGCGCAGGGACTCGGTAATCCAGGCGGACCCAGCCGGTGCCGTGATTGACCATCTCTTGCAGCAGGCCCTTGCGAGGTGCGATGAGCTGGGTGATGCCGCCGACGTATTCCTCGGGCACGTCGATCGAGACGGACTCGACCGGCTCGTGGAGGGTTCCATCGATCTCGCGGGTCACAACCTGAGGCTTGCCGACGGTGAGCTCGAAGCCCTCGCGTCGCATCATCTCGACGAGCACTGCGAGCTGCAGCTCGCCACGACCCTGGACTTCCCAGGCGTCGGGACGGTCGAGATCGAGCACGCGGAGAGATACGTTGCCGATGAGTTCGCGGTCCAGCCGGTCCTTGACCTGGCGGGCCGTCATCTTGTCGCCGCTCTTGCCGGCGAGCGGCGAGGTGTTGATGCCGATCGTCATTGACAAGCTCGGCTCGTCGACGGTGATAATCGGCATCGGCCGTGGATCGTCCGGTGCGCTGAGCGTCTCGCCGATCGTGATCTCGGGGAGTCCGGCAACCGCGACGAGTTCACCGGCACTTGCCTCGTCGACTTCGACGCGCTCGTGGCTTTCGGTCATGTAGAGCTCGGTGACCTTTGCGTTCGAAACCGAGCCATCGATCTTGCACCACGCGACGGTCTGACCCTTCTTGAGGGTGCCGTTCATGATGCGGCAGATCGCCAAGCGACCGACGTACGGCGAAGCATCGAGGTTCGTGACCCAGGCCTGCAGCGGCGACTCAGGATCGAAGCTCGGCGCGGGAACATGGTCGACGATCGTCTCGAACAGCGGGGTGAGGTCGTCGCTCATGTCGTCGGGGCTGAGGCCGGCGACGCCATCGCGGGCGATGGCGTAGACGATGGGGAAGTCGATCTGATGCTCGTCTGCATCGACGTCGAGGAACAGGTCCTCGACTTCGGTGACAACCTCTTCGACGCGTGCGTCGGGGCGGTCGATCTTGTTGATGACCAACACGACGGGCAGGTTCGCGTTGAGCGCCTTGCGCAACACGAAGCGAGTCTGGGGGAGCGGGCCCTCGCTGGCGTCGACGAGCAGCAGCACGCCGTCAACCATCGTCAGCGCGCGTTCGACCTCGCCGCCGAAGTCGGCGTGCCCAGGCGTATCGACCACGTTGATCTTGAGGCCACCCCACCGAATCGCCGTGTTTTTGGCGAGGATGGTGATGCCCTTTTCCTTCTCGAGGTCCATCGAGTCCATGACGCGTTCGTCAATGTCCTGATGGGCTCCAAAGGCGCCGGCCTGGTGCAACATGCCGTCAACGAGCGTGGTCTTGCCGTGGTCCACGTGCGCGATAATCGCCACGTTGCGGATGTCGGAGCGCAGTGCACTGCCGCCTCCGATGGTGGACGCGGCTGCAGAATCAGGCGATTCGACGCCTGCATCAACTGGGGGGTTCACCTGACAAGGATGCTTGATTCGAGGCCAGTTCCCTCGCGACGCCCCAGCGAGGGCCTGGGGCGTTGGTCACATCTTGGCGATGTTCGCGACCTCGTAGCGGTGTAGCTCTCGGCCCCGAATATCGAGATTCTCGAGCACTCGGCGGAACGTCGCCATGTGCGGGGTCTCGAAGTGGGCGGCGAGTTCTTCTTCGGACTGCCACATTTCGAAGATCTGGATGGTGCCAGGCGAGGCCAGACTTTCGCTGAATCGGTACTCGTGACAGCCGGTCTCTTGGAGGGTGGCCGCCATCATGACGTCAGCCGCCGCTCGAAGATCGTCGACTTGGGCGGGATCGATGGAGATGGTTCCAGCGACGATGAGCATCCGCAGGGCCCTTTCGGTGTGGTCCGGCTGAGACGATAGGCGCTTTTCTGGTCGCAGTCTCGATCTCGTCAGCTGCGAGCGTGCGCAGTCGCCGAATCGAGGCCCGGTCCGATCTCGTCCCAGATCTCGGGATGCGCGGTCAGCAGGCCCTTTTCGGCGACGCCAGGAAGGTACGGCGAACCGTCAAGGCGGCCGACGCGCAGCCCCGCTTCAGATGCGAGCAGGGTGCCGGGCGCGTGGTCCCACGGATGGGTGCGCCAGTAGAAGAGCGTGTCGATGCCGCCGTCGACCATGTCGAGATATTCGACGCCTGCACACCGACGGTCGAGGGTCCGGTTGATCGTCGGCGTTGCCGCAGCGATCGGATCCTTAAGGGTGTCCGGCAGGTATCGATCCTTGACGATGCCGTGGCGTTGCGGGGTGCCGAGCGGTGCCTGCAACCGCGTGCCATTTCGCCATGTGCCGCTGCCTTGTTCGGCGCGCACCATGACATCGGTGACCGGAAGCCAGATCCAGGCCGCCACCGTCGCGCCGCCTTCGCTATAGGCGACCATGACGGCAAAGTCGTCGGATCCTTTGACGAAGTTGGCGGTGCCGTCGACGGGATCGACGATCCACGCGGCCGGAGCCGTGCCGAGCTGATCGATCAGCGACGGGTCGGCGGCCACGGATTCTTCACCCACGACAGGGGCGTTGCGGACAGCCTGCAACTCGGGGATCAGCGCGAGTTCGCACTCGCGGTCGGCGATCGTGACGAGGTCGCCAGGCGACTTCTCGTGGATCTCATCGTCAGCCAGTTGCTTGAACCGGTCGAGCACCTCGACGGTCGCGATACGTCGGATGATGTCGCTCACGGCATCGATCCAGTTGGGGTCGGCCGAGCTGTCGTTGGTCACCGTTCGAGTGTGGCAGCGATGCGGCCCCTTGCGCGTCCGAGCACGACGCAAACCTCGCGTCGTGCTCATTGGACTGCAGTGTTTGGCTTCGATCAGGCGACAGGCTCGCAGAATTGCGTGGCCGGATCGAACCACGCGCCGTAGTTTGCGGCCTGATTGAAGTCTCGAGGACAGCACACGCCGTCCCAGTCCCGAATCGGGTTACCCGGGACGCCCGAGCAGGCGGGAGCGCAATAGCCGCCGACATCGACGGCCTCGCCAGCCAAGCAGCACTCACCGTCGGTCGGGGCGACGATCCCGCCCGGGCAGCTCGTAGCGGGTGGACCACAGACGCCGTTGACGACGACCTCGCCCGATGCGCAGCAACGGCCCTGCAGGTCGAGGCCCGTCTGGCAGGTCGACACGCACTGGCCCGAGAACACGTCGCGTTCGGAGCCGTTCGGGCACGGTTCGTCACACACGCCTGATGCCGGGTTCGGCACCTGGGGAGCGACGCAACATTCGCCGACCAACGACAAGTTGCCGAACTCGCATGGCTTCTCGTCGCACTGGTTTGTCGACGCGTTGAACACTTCGTCTGCGCTGCAGACGATCTGGCAGTTGGTCGTTCCCGAGATGCGCTCAGAGCCGTTCGGGCAGCAGACGTTGTCACCTGCATCGAAGCTGCCGTCGGGACATCCGGCTGGAGGGATGTCGACGCACTGGCCGTTCTGGAGCTGTTGCCCTGCGCCGCAGGTCGGCGGTGGTGTGCGACAGCTTCCATCAGCGAGCAGCTCTTGGCCCGCAGGACAGCTCGGGATTGGCTCACAGCGTCCGTTGACCAAACGCTCACCTGAGCCGCAGGTTGGCGGAGGAACGCGACACGTGCCGTCGGCCAGCAGCTCTTGACCAGCGGGGCACTCGACCTCGATGTCTTCGCACCCGCCCTCGGTCAGCTCCTGGCCATCAGGACAGGTCGGCAGGTCCTCACACTCGTTGTCGACAAGTTGCTGACCCTCGGGGCAGTCGACCAGTTGGCATTCGCCCGCGACCAGACGCTCGTTCTCGTCCGGACACTCGGGCTCGCCCACGCACTCGTCGGCGCTGACGAACGCCGTCGCAGGCACAGGGTCACCGCCTGCGATTGCCCAATACGTGGCTCCGCCGAGTTCGGCGGTGTCGCCGGTCAACACGGCTTCGACGAACGAGGTGTTCTCGCCGCTGCCGAGCTGCACGCAGCACACATCGGGGGCCTCTTCGTTGATCACCGATGTGCCATTCGCAATCGGAGGACACGAGGTCACCGGCGTGGCGTCGCAGGCATCAGGGTTCGGCGACTGGGTCGTCGCATCGAACCAGAAGAGTCCGAAGTCGGCTTCGACTTCGATCAGATCGCCATTCGGTCCAGGACGGGTCTGGCCGGTGAAGGTCACGAGCGCGGGACCGTAGGGGCCTTCGACGCAGCACGTCGGGCCGCTGTTCGCGGTCGTGGCGACGAACGCAGGTGGACACGTCGGCGGTGGGGGTGGCTCGCATTCGAATGCGCCAAAGAACGTTGCCTCCCATGGCACCCATCCTTGGCCACCGTCGACCTCCATCAAGATGTGGAGTCGTTCGATGGTCGCAGAGACGCCGATATCGGCCAGCGTCGTTGCTTCTTCGGGCCAGTCGAAGGCGGCTGCCTGCCACTGCTTCACCGTGAGTGTCCCGGCAGAAGGCGTACCAGGAACGACCGGACCGCTGTCCTTGAAGTTCGTGTGCATCGCCTGGGTCATGGCCGCGCAGGCCTCGCGTGGCACGCATGCATCGCCATTGAGTGTCGAGAGCGGAATCCAGCCGACCGGTCCAGTGCCGGCGATCTGGACCTGCACCAGACCATTGGTCGGCGCTGCGGTGTCGATCAAGGTGACGGGAACGTTTCCGGCGTAGCCGACCACGTTGGTGATATCGATCGGATCTTCGACGTTCGCCCACAGGGTGATTTCGTCGAACGTGAAGATGTTGGCGTCGACATTCATCAAGCCGTCAACGGGGTTGGTCGTCGGGTTGCGCAACACCAGGTTGTCGCGAGATTGATTCGACGCCCGCTTACACAACGACACCGGGGTCGAGGTGCACTCGGCATCATCGACGAACTCGAGGTCACTCAGGTGGTTCCAGAAGCTGACCCCTCCCTCATCGAGCAGTCGAAGCTCGATCGAGGTGTCCTCGGCGATACCGGTTTCTTCGAGTCCGAGCCCGACGGCATGTCCCGCGAATTCGACGCGGTGGAAGCCTGGCGTGATCGTCGGCGTCGGTGGCATCGGCGTGGTCACCGTTGCCCCACTCAGCTGGACGCAGGCACGCTCGGGCATGCAGTCCTCTGCCGTTGTCGTTTCATCGATGTCGGCCTGGTTGATCCAGGCGCTCGTCGCGGTCCGGCTTGGATGGCTGAACCGGATCAGGACGCGACCATTGCTGATCACGCGAGCCCCATCCTGGCCGACCGGCTTGACCTGGCCTGGCAGGATCGATGTCGAAGGCGAGTCCCCGATCCCGAGCTGGCCAAACGGCTGCTCGGCCGTCGCCGTGCGGAACACGGGCGCACCCGTCGCCGTGGGGCATTTCGGTTCGGCAAGCGGTGGTCGACAGAAGCGCTCGGTCGACGCGTTCGCCACTGGGGTCCAACCCATTTCGTCGGCACCGGTGCCCCACATGATCTCGACGTAGGCCTGGTCGCGGTACTCAGCCACCCGGTTCGTCATACGCACGTTCTGGGGAGCGTTGAAACGCTGCTTGTTCGAACCTGGTTCGACGAAGACCGTCGCCGGGAAGAGCAAGCACGCTGGTGGCTTGTACGGCGGAGGCGGTGGCGGCGTGATCGGATTGCCGCAGTAGCAGCGTGTGCGAATGTCGCCGTTCTCATCAACGAGTACGGCCGTGCCCGCGTCGAGCACGCTGTTGATCTCGTAGGCCGACTTGGTCGTGTCATCGAATCCGTGGTTGATCACCGATACCGGTGCGGCGAGCACCTCGACCCGCAAGCTGCGGATGTAGCTCGGCATCTCGGCGAACGTGATGCCTTGGACCTGAGCCCAGGCAGCGCCGATGTCGGGGTTCTCGGTCAGGAAGGAAATCAAGCGTTCGGGATCGCAGGTGTTCTCCGCGGTGCCGCCATAGAGGCCTGTCTTGATGTCCTCTTCAAGCTCATCGGCAATGAACGCCGGGGTTACTGTCGAGCCGCTGCTGTCTGACGAATCGTCGTCTCCACCCCCGTCATCGCCGCCATCACCGCCGCCGCCCCGGCCTTCTTCGGCCATGAACGCGACCAGCTGGACTTCGAGCGGGAAGAACGGATCCGGACCGCGTTCGTCGCGAGACTGGAAGACCGGCTCGGAACTCACCGCCGGTTGATCCATGATCACGTAGGTCGCTTCGTCTGCGGTCTGGCCATCGTCGCTTCGGTTCACGAAGACCAAGGCGCCTGCGGTTGCGAGACCGGCAACGAGCACGAGGACCATCGCGATCAGCCCGACGCGGCTCTTCTTCGGCGGTTCAGGCGCGGCCGCGTGCTGCTGCGTTGGCCACTGCTGTTGCTGCTGGCCCTGGATGACCGTGTTCTGACCCTGGTCGTAGCCAGGTTGGCCCTGGCCCGGTTGAGGTTGCCCATAGCCGGGCTGCTGCCCGTAGCCAGGTTGGCCGTAGCCAGGTTGGCCTGGCTGACCGTGCGGAGGTTGGCCCCCGCCCGTCGGAGGCTGCCACTCATTCGACACGTTGTTTTGTTCTCCCGCTCAGGATGGATTCCCGTCCACCGTTCCGCCGTCCCTCTAGAAGTAGCACGACCGTCCAGCGACTGTCACGACTCTAGCTGTGTTACCTCTGGCACACGTTCTTCATGCCGTCTCCTGGCTAGGTGAACGTGGAGCCCTGTCGGTGTGCAGGTCGGTGAGGATTCCTCGCCACGCATCTGCGTCTTCGGCGGTGCGAACGGGGATCGAGAATTCGATCCGATCGACGCGTGCCGAGTAGCGATCGTTGAGTGCGGTGGCGATCTGGTCATGGGTCGCGACCGTGGCCACGGTGTGCAACATTTCGTCGTGCACGAGGCCAGGGAGTTCCTCCCATCGCTGCTGTTTCGAGAGCGCGGCGGCTTGCTCTGCGATGTCGCCCCAGCCGTGCAGCTCGAACGTTCGGCGATAGGACGGTGTCGAGAGATAGAACGCGACCCGGGCCCGCACGGTGCGGGCGACGGATTCGAGCCGCGCTTCGTCGGGTGCCGTGCCGATGAGTGGCTTCATGCACACCTCGACCTCGGCGACGTCTCGGCCGCTCCGGGCCGCACCGCGGGCGATATGGGGGTGCACCTCGGCATCGATGAATGCGGGCGTGCAGACCGGATGCAGCCGGACGCCGTCGGCGACCTCGCCCGCCATCGCCACCATGTTCGGCCCGATCGCCGCAACGTGGATCGGAATGGTGGGATGTTCGATCGGTCCGGGGTTGAACAGCGGCACCATCAGGTTCAGGTTGTAGTGCTCGCTTTCGAAGGCCAGGTCGGTTCCGTTCTGCCAGCAGTCCCAAACGGCACGCATGGCCTGGATGTAGTCCCGCATCCACGGCGCAGGAGCGTGCCACTCCATGCCGAAGCGTCGGCGCACGTGGCCTCGGACCTGTGAACCGAGCCCCAGGATGAACCGGCCGCCGCTTAACTTCTGCAGCGACCAGGCCGACATCGCCGTGATCGTTGGGCTGCGGGGAAACGCCATGGCCACCGAGGTGCCGATGCCGATCGTCGACGTCGCCGCCGCTCCGAGCGCCAAGAGTTGATACGGGTCGTCCTTGGTTTCCTCGACAAGGACGGCGTCGAAGCCGAGCTCCTCCGCCTGCGCAGCGCCGTCGGCAAAATCGCCGATCCAGAGCGGCGTTTCTGGTTCGCGAAGGCCCGGATCGAGCTTGCCGAGGGGGAGGAGCGTTTCGATGAGCACGCGTCCAGTGTTGACCGCCTCCGCGGCCCGGGAGAAATTTGTGCAGTTCGCCCGCTACCGGCGGGTGTAACTGCACAAATTTCGTTGAGAGGTGGACCGGTAGCGAGAATGGGGCCATGAAGAACCAGGTCACCGAGATGTTCGGCATCGACATGCCGATCTTTGCCTTCAGCCACTGCCGCGACGTCGTCGCAGCAGTCTCCAAGGCCGGCGGCCTTGGTGTGCTCGGCGCAGTCGCCCACTCGCCCGAAGGTCTCGAGATCGACCTGCAGTGGATCGAGGACGAAGTCGGCGACAAGCCCTATGGCGTCGATCTCATCGTCCCGGCCAAATACGCCGGCAGCGACGAGGGCGGGCTGAACGTCCAGAAGATCCAGGAGATGATTCCGCAAGAGCACCGGGACTACATCGACGACATCCTCGATCGCTACGACGTGCCACCCCTCGAGGAGTCGGCAGGGCGTGGGCAGTTCTCGATGGGCGACGACGCGGCTGCGCCGATGTCGGCTGACTCCCAGGCGCCGAACCTCGACATTGCGCTGGCCTACAAGTCGGCGATCATCGTCAATGCGCTCGGCCCGCCACCGCAGTTCATGATCGACAAGGTCAAGGCAGCCGGACGGCGAACCGGTGCACTGGCTGGCAAGGCGCAGCATGCCGAACGCCATGTCAACGCGGGCGTTGATCTCATCATCGCTCAGGGTTCCGAGGCCGGTGGCCACACCGGCGAAATCGGAACCATGGTGCTGATCCCCGAGATCGTCGACGCAGTCGGCGACACCCCCGTCCTCGGTGCCGGCGGTATCGGACGCGGCTCCCAGATGGCAGCTTCGATGGCACTCGGCGCGCAGGGCGTCTGGTGCGGATCGGTGTGGCTCACGACCGAGGAAGCCGAGACCCATCCGGTCGTGAAGGAGAAGTTCCTGTCGGCCACGAGTTCGGACACCATTCGGTCTCGGTCGCGGACCGGCAAACACGCTCGCCAGCTGAAGTCGGCGTGGACCGACGAGTGGGAGAATCCCGAGACACCGATGCCGTTGGGTATGCCGATGCAGCCGGTGTTGATCAATGACGCCATCACGCGGATCAACCGTGCCGCTCACCACTCGGGTTCTGGGGCGGAAAAGCTGGCCAACTATTTCGTGGGTCAGGTCGTCGGCAACATGAACAAGACGAAGTCCGCCACTCAGGTGGTCTACGACATGATCGACGAGTTCATCGAGGCGACACAGGGGCTCGCCCGCCAGCTCGAAACCTGAGCAGATCGGGGCGGCGCGGCGCCGGCTCACCCGGCGCACGTTGG
>CALDGN010000048.1 GCA_937942965.1 uncultured Acidimicrobiales bacterium
TGCCGATGCGCTTCTCGAACGCGGCCTGAGGACCGCAATCGTCAAGCTCGGTGCCGATGGCGTCATGGTCGCGACCGCAGACCGCCGCGAAGTCATCCCGCCGTTCCTCGTCGAAGTCGTCTGTGGCCTCGGCTCCGGCGACGCCTTTGGCGGTGCACTCATCCACGGTCTGGTCAACGATCTCGACCTGGCCGAAGCCGTCCGCAACGGCAATGCAGCCGGCGCGATTGTCGCGAGCCGCCTTATGTGTGCCGACGACATGCCGACGCTGGCAGAAATCAATGAACTCCGAGCTCAACGCGAAGGAACGAACTAGTCATGACCTCCGAACTCCGTCGCCTTGGCGTCGCCGTGATCGGTTTCGGTTGGATGGGCCAGGCCCACAGCCGGAGCTACGCACGCATCCCGTCGCTGTTTCCGAACCGCACCTTCCAGCCTGAGCTTGTGGTCTGTGCGGACAACCTCGCGGAGCGCGGCGAAGAAGCTGTCCGTTCGTTTGGCTTCCAAACGTCGACGACCGACTGGCGCGAAGCGATCCAGCGCGACGACGTCGATGTCGTCACCGTTTGCTCGCCGAACATGTTGCACGTCGACATGTGCATCGCGGCTGCCGAAGCCGGCAAGGCCGTGTTCTGTGAAAAGCCCGTCGGCGGCACGCCCGAACAGACCGCGCAGATCGAGGCGGCTGCTCGTGCGGCTGGCGTCATCACTGGCGTTGGCTACAACTACCGCTGGGCGCCGCTCGTCCGGTACGCCAAGGAACTCATCGACAGCGGTCGCTTGGGCGAGATCACCAACTACCGGGGCCGCTTCTTCTCGATGTACGGCAGCGACCCGTTGGGGCTGTTGTCGTGGCGCTTCGAGCACGAAGGCGCCGGCTACGGCGTCTCGACCGACATCCTGAGCCACTCGATCGACATGGCTCACATGCTCATCGGCCCGATTGAGCGCGTGACCGGGCTGCGCAAGACGTTCATTCCTGAGCGCCCCATTCCGCAACCGGGTGGGACGCACTATGACCGCGGCGCACCTGGTGACCCGACCGGTCCCGTGACCAACGAGGACTACGCCGGCTGTTTCGCCGAGTTCGCGAACGGCGCCGTCGGCAACTTCGAAACGTCGCGATCGATCATCGGTCCTCAGAGCCAGATGGCGTTCGAGGTGCACGGCACCAAGGGCGCATTGTCCTGGAACCTTGAAACGATGAACGAAATGAAGCTGTTCCTCGTCGACGATGAGTTCCACGACGGCTACCAGACGGTCTATGCCGGCGATCGCTACCCATTCCACGGCAACTTCGTGCCGGGCGATGCCAACGCGATCGGCTACGAGGACCTCAAGGTCATCGAAGGCCACGAGTTCCTGCACGCGGTCGCGACAGGTGAGCAGCATCAGCCTGGCTTCGACGAAGCCATCGACTACGTGAGCGTCCAGTCCGCCCTGATCCGTTCGTGGGACAGCGGGCAATGGGAAGACGTCACCTCGATCCGCCAAACCTGACCTAGGAGCCTCTGATGGAGACCATTCGCCTAACGACTTCGCAGGCCCTCGTTCGTTACCTCATCGCACAAAAGAGCGTCCAAGCCGACGGCTCGATCGCGCCGTTGTTCGGCGGCGTGTATGGCATCTTTGGCCACGGCAACGTGACTGCACTCGGCCACGCGCTCGAACGAGCCAAGGACGAGCTGCCGACCTTTCGCGGCCAGAACGAACAGGGCATGGCGTTGGCAGGAGTCGCCTATGCCAAGGCCAAGCGTCGTCGCCAGATCATGGTTGCGACCTCGTCGGTCGGACCGGGCGCCACGAACATGGTCACCGCAGCTGGGGTTGCACATAGCAACCGGCTCCCGTTGTTGCTCGTGTCGGGCGATTCGTTCGCCAGCCGACTGCCGGATCCCGTGCTGCAACAGGTCGAACACTTCGGTGACCCGACGGTCACGGTCAACGACTCGTTCAAGGCGGTCACCCGCTGGTGGGACCGCATCACCAAGCCAGAACAACTCGTGAACTCGCTGCCGCACGCGGTGCAAACGATGCTCGACCCGGCCGACTGCGGTCCCGCATTCATCGGTCTTCCCCAAGACGTCGGCTCCGAGGCCTACGACTTTCCGGTGCACTTCTTCGACGAACGAGTGCACGACATCGCTCGGCCTCGTGCCGACCGCGCCGCGTTGGCTCGGGCCATCGAACTGTTGCGAGGCGCCCAGAAGCCGCTCATCGTCTGCGGAGGCGGCGTGCACTACTCGCTCGCCGAAGAAGCACTGGCGGCCTTTGCTGCCAAGCACAACATTCCGATCGTCGAGACGGTCGCGGGCAAAGCCAGCCTCCGTTGGGATCACCCGATGTACGGAGGCGCAATCGGCGTCACCGGTGGAACCGCAGCGAACGCGCTCGCCGGCGAGGCCGACGTCGTGCTGGCGGTCGGCACGCGGCTGCTCGACTTCACCACGGGCTCATGGACGATCTTCAAGAACCCGGACATGACCATGATCGGGCTCAACACGGCTCGCTTCGATGCGACGAAGCATCACTCGATGGCCCTCACGGCCGACGCCCGCGAAACGCTTGGCGAGCTGTCGGTCGAACTGGGGGAGTGGCGCAGCGGCGACGACTGGTCAACGCGTGCCTCGAACGAGGTTGCGACATACCACGCTTACATCGACAAGATCGCGGCCGCACCCGAAGTCGGCACGTCGGAACTCCCGACCTACGCCCAAGTCGTCGGCGCGATCGATCGTGTCGCCGATGAGAACACCTTCGCGCTTGCGGCTGCCGGAGGCTTCCCCGGCGAGGTGAACAACGGTTGGCGAGCCAAGCACCTGAACAGCTTCGACTGCGAGTACGGCTACTCGTGCATGGGCTACGAGACCAGCGGGGGCTGGGGCGCAGCCATGGCGCTGCCGGAAAGCGACGTCGTCGTGTTCTGCGGCGACGGCTCGTACCTGATGCTCAACAGCGACATCTACAGCTCGGTGATCCACGGCCACAAGATGATCGTGATCGTCTGCGACAACGGCGGCTTCGCGGTCATCAACCGGCTCCAGAAGAACACGGGCGGAAACCCGTACAACAACCTGATTGTCGACAACCCGACGGTGGTGAACCCGGTGGCGGTCGACTTCGCGGCCCACGCGGCGGCAATGGGTGCCGAGAGCGAGACAGTCACCTCGATCGCCGAACTCGAGGCTGCGTTCGAGCGGGCTAAGGCCGCCGACCGCACCTATGTGATCGCCATGGTCACGCATCCGGACAGCTGGACCGAGGGCGGCTCATTCTGGGAAGTCGGGATCCCCGAAGTCTCCGAACTCGACAGCGTCCTCCAGGCACGTGCCGAGCTCGACGAGGGCAAGAACGACCAGAGGGTGTCCTGACATGTCTGACCCCGTTCGCATCACAGTCCTCGGCACGGGCCGCATCGGCGCCATGCACGCCGAACTGATCGCCCGTCGCATCGACGGCGCCGAAGTTGCCGGTGTGTTCGACGTCCACGCACCCGCTGCTCAGGCCGTTGGCGCCGAACTGGGTGTGCCCGTCTACGACACACTCGAAGCGGCCCTCGAAGGCCCTGGCGATGCGGTGTGCATCGCCACGAGCACCGACACCCACGTTGCTGTCATGCAGGCGGCCGCCCGTGCCGGACGTGCCATCTTCTGCGAGAAGCCCATCTCGCTCGACGTCGCCCAGGTCGACGCCGGGCTCGCAGCCGTCGACGAGGCGGGCGTTTTGCTGCAGATCGGCTTCAACCGCCGGTTCGACCCGAGCCACAAGGCTGTCGCCGATGCGGTGGCGGCTGGCACCGTGGGAGCTCCCCAGATCGTTCGCATTACGAGCCGTGACCCGGAGCCTCCGCCCATCTCCTACATCGAGGTGTCCGGCGGCATCTTCAACGACATGACGATCCATGACTTCGACATGGCTCGCTATGTCACCGGCAGCGATGTCGTCGAGGTCTTTGCCACGGGTGCGGTACTCGTCGATCCTGCGATCGGCGCGGCGGGCGACATCGACACGGCCGTCATCACGATGTGGCACGAGAACGGCGCGATCACGACGATCGACAACAGCCGTCAGGCGGTCTACGGCTATGACCAACGGGTCGAAGTGTTCGGCAGCGCGGGCCTCGTCGCGTCGGACAACCCTTCGGTCAACTCAACGACCTTGCGCACCAGCAGCGGCATCACCGGCTCGGTCATGCCGTACTTCTTCATCGAGCGGTATGAACAGAGCTACGTCGATCAGTGGGACGCCTTCGTCGCCGCCTTCCGTTCCGGAGGCGCCTCGCCCGTGTCGGGCCGTGACGGCCGGGCCCCACTCGTGATCGGCATGGCCGCCAAGCGCTCATTCGAAGAACACCGACCGGTCCGCATCGACGAGATCGACTGACGTCCTCACCCCAGATCCTTGAACAGACGGAGATAGCCATGGACCAAGACCACGTATACCGGCCGTCCGGCGGCACCGGTGTCCAGCTCGAGATCAACCCGGACAACGCCGGCTGGACCTACCTCAGCTTCTCGACCGTTGTGCTCGGAGCAGGGGAGCAGCACACCGCGCACCTGGCCGACCAAGAGACCGCAATCGTTCCGCTCGAAGGAGCGGGGACCATTCACGCAGGTGGACAGACGTACCAAATCGCCCGCGAGAGCGTCTTCACCCAGATGCCCGAGGTGCTCTACGTGCCACCAGGCGTCGATATCGAAGTCACAACCGATGGCTCATTCGAGTTCGCGATCGGTAGCGCTCCGGCCGAAGGCCTGCTGCCGCAACGCCTTTTCCGGCCAGATGAAATGAAGACCGAGATGCGGGGCGGTGGCGCCTCGTACCGCCAGATCAGCCACGTGCTTGCACCGCCGATCCCGGCCGAGCGCCTGATCCTTTACGAAGTCTATGTCCCTCGTGGCACCTGGTCTGGCTGGGCGCCACACTGCCATGACGGTTTCGAAGGTTCGCCCTACCTCGAAGAGACCTACTACTTCCGTCTGGACCCACCGAAGAGCGCCTTCGCTCTGCACCGCAACTGGCGGATCGACGAGAACTTCGACGAAACGCTCGTAGCCCACGACCGCGACTGCGCCATTGTCACCAAGGGCTTCCACTCCTCGGTGGCGTGCCCCAGCTCGAACATGTACTTCTTGAACTACCTGGCCGGTGAACTCGTCGCGGACGAGCGCACCACCCCACCATGCTTTCACGCGGACCACACCTGGATCGACGCTGCGTGGGACAACGGCGACGAGGGTGCATGGACCCTTCCGGTGGTCGGCCCATGATCGACGGTCTGTCCAATGCGGCAGGCCGAATCGGCGTCCTGGCGATCGATCACCGAGATTCCCTCCGAGCGGTGATCGATCCCAGCGCGCCCGACCGCGTCGAGCGCAACGAGATCGTCGAACTGAAGCGCGTGATCATTGGCGAGCTCGCGGACCTCGCAACCGGTGTCATGCTCGAGCCGGAGTACTCGATCCCGGACCTGGTGGCCGAGCTGCCCGACGGCGTCGGGTTCACCGCAGCGCTCGAATCGCAGGGCTACTCCGAGGACCCCTCGTCGGTCCCCACCGAGTTGCTCGAAGGCTGGAGCTCAGCCCAAGCCGCGGCGGCAGGCGCTGCGGCAACCAAGCTGCTCGCGTACTACTCGCCCCAAGCTGTGGACCATGCGGCCGCCCAGCGGGCGGTCATCGCCCAGGCGTTGAGTGAATCGCACGCTGCGGGACTACCGCTGTTCTTGGAGCCGCTGGCGTTTCCCGGAGGCGACCACGGTCCCGAAACGCTCGATGCGATCCGCGGCACCCTCGACCTCGGTGCTGACGTCATGAAGGTCGCCTGGCCGGGTCAGGAACATCTCGAAACGATGGCCGAACTGCTCGAAGGACGCATCTGGGTGATGCTGTCCGGCGGCGGCGACTTCGACGCGTACTGCGCCCAGATCCAAGCGGCACTTGCGCTCGGCTGCAGCGGCTTCATGGCTGGCCGTGCCGTCTGGCGCGAGGTCAGCCAAGTTGCTCCCGAGGACCGCGTCGCCGAACTGCAACGCACGGCCCGGCCACGCTTCGAACGGCTCCAAGAACTTCTCACCTAGGCGTGTCCACGGGCACACGTGCCCGTGGTCACGATCGCTTCGTTTCCGAAGCGCGTACCTCTACATTCGTGGGTTCGAACCACGCAAGAGGTACTCCCATGTTCAAGGTTCCATTCCGCAAATCCACCACGATCCGCACCGTCGAGCCCGCACTGAGCGGCGACTTCACCGACGCCGAAATTGCCTCGATGGCACGCGTCGGCACCCTCGTGCACTTCCGTTCCGGCGAGACACTCATCGCCGAAGGCACCGAAGGCGACAACGCCTACTTCATCACCTCGGGCAGCGCAGCCGTGAGCCGCAGCAACGAGAGTGTCGCCGTGCTCCGCTCTGGCGACTTGGTCGGCGAGCGAGCGCTCGTCACCGGCGAGCCCCGCAACGCCACGGTGACGGCGCTCATGCCAGTCACGGCGCTGCAGCTCGACCGCGAGCAGTTCGCCTGGCTCCGCCTCGAGTGGACGAAGCTCAAGGCAATGAGCTTGGATCTGGCTGAGGCCCGCGCCTAGCTACCGCTGCTACCGGTCGTCGTTGACGACGCGGTTTCTGAATCGAACCAGACCGGCACCTGCGGCGACCGCGGTGGCACCGGCGATCGCCAGCGGCGTCGTCAGGTCGCTACCGGTGGTCGGCAGCTCTTCGTCCTGCGCGAACGACGCGCCCACGACGCCGCCATCGCGGCGACGAATGGCGACGGTTGCCGGACGAGGTCGGCCCGCGCCTGCTCCATCTGGCCACGTGCTGGTCGCGGTCGGATCCTCGACGGTGCCCCCATCGCCAGGGTGCTGGATGTTGATGAACACCGTCGTGCCGTCGGGCGTGCTCGTCACGCCCGTGACTTCGCAATCGACGGGGCCGACGAGGAATCGCTTGATCTCACCCGTGTTCGGGTCTGCCAGCAGCATCTGGTTGTTTGAACCGTCTGGCTGACCGCCGTCGGTTTGGATCCACATGCGCTCGTTGTCATCGACCCAGAGCCCGTCGGGGGAGCCGAGCATGTCTTCGGGGTCGACTGTGGAGCCGTCGGTTCCGTCACCGGAGCCAGCGATCAAGAAGAAGTCCCAGCTGAAATCCGTGTTCGCTGGGTCGCCGCCGTCTTCGGTCCACTTGATGATGTGGCCGAACGCGTTCTCGACCCGGGGGTTGGCCGCATTCGGTTCTTCACGGCGGGTGTTGTTCGT
>CALDGN010000049.1 GCA_937942965.1 uncultured Acidimicrobiales bacterium
CGTCTCGCGTCGCAAACCGAACGCACACCTGGTTGGCGCCCGCATCGATGAAGCTCTGCACGAAGCTGCCGACCTCGTCAGCCGAACCGGCACAAACCCCCTGGAATTTCCGGATCGTGTCGAACGGGGCGCCGTAGTACAGCTGGAGATGCTCAGCCAGTTCGGCTTGCGCCTCGGCCGGGTCACCGAGCACGACGGTCGAGTAGATGCAGACGTCGAGATCATCGGGATCGCGGTCAGCAGCCTCAGCGGAGGCACGCACGGTGTCGAGGCCCGCAGAGAACGCTTCGACCGTGGGAGAGATCGGGAACCACCCGTCGGCGAGCCGGCCGGTTCGCTCGAGCGTGCGTGGTCCCTCGCCACCAATCCAGATTGGCGGACCTCCCGCCCGACCGGGCAAGGGATACATCTGGTCTCCATCAGCGCCGCTCCACAGGCTGCGGCACCGCTCCACCACCGCGATGGCCTGACTCGACCGGCGACCGAAGTCGGCGCCCACGAGTTCGTGGTCGCGCCGCACGTTGTCGGCGCCCGGGCCAGCCCCGACGCCGAGGATCAGCCGACCGCCCGACAGCGCATCGACGGTCGCTGCGGCTTGGGCAAGTTGCTCCGGGTTGCGCTGCGAGGCGATCAGCACCGCGGTGCCGATCTCGACGCGCTCCGTTGCGGTCGCGACGCCCGCAAGGAGCGTCAGTGGCTCGGCACGCGGTTTCGCCAGCAGCGAATCACCGGCCCACACGCTGTCATAGCCGAGCGATTCGGCCTGTTGTGCGAGCCGAACAAGCGGCCGAGGGTCACCCGATCCCGCGTCGTACATGACCGACTCTCGAGTCGGCAGCAAGACGCCGATCTTCGTTTCATCCCGTGGCGGCATGCACCGACGTTACGCGACATCGCTGTGCCAGCGCGATCCCGCAGCGCGCCCGAATCCCCAGCTGGTTGCGACGCGACGACGGCCAGTAGGTTCACAAGATGCGCACGATCTTCGAAGAAGAACACGATCTGTTCCGGGCAAGCTTCCGGGACTTCGTTACGAGCGAGATGACGCCTCGTTTCGACGAGTGGGAAGCCGCGGGAATCATGGACCGCCAGGTCTACGCCGAAGCGGCCAGGTACGGGTTCCTCGGCTTCAACTTCCCCGAAGAACATGGCGGCGCGGGTGTCATCGACTTCCGCTTCAACACGATCATCGCCGAAGAACTCGCCCTCGCGAACCTCGGCGGCGCTGGCAACGGCATGACGCTCGTGAACGACATCACGACGCCGTACTTCCTCGAGTACTGCAACGACGAACAGGCCGCCCGCTGGATGCCCGGCCTAGCAACCGGCGAACTCATTTCGGCGATCGCGATGACCGAGCCCGGCACCGGCAGCGACCTGGCTGGCATTCAGTCGACTGCGGTGCGCGACGGTGACGATTGGATCCTCAACGGCTCCAAGACCTTCATCACCAATGGCATCAACTCAGACCTGGTGATTGTCGTCTGTCGCACGAACCCCGAAGCCGGACGCGACGGGTTGTCGCTCCTCATCGTCGAACGAGGCATGGATGGCTTCGAGCGCGGCCGCAACCTCGACAAGATCGGCCAGCACTCCGCCGACACGGCTGAGCTGTCGTTCTCCGATGTCCGTGTTCCGGGTTCGAACATGCTCGGTGACGAAGGCCGAGCGATGGAGTACCTGGCGTTCAACCTCGCCCAAGAGCGACTGTCGATCGGCATCATGGGCCAAGCCGTTGCCACGGCCGCGCTCGGATGGACGGTCGACTACGTCAAGGAGCGCACCGCATTCGGCAAGCCGATCGCATCGTTCCAGAACACCAAGTTCGTGCTTTCCGAAGTGGCGACCGAGGTCGAAGTCACCCAACCCTTCATGGACCAGTGCGTCGTCGAGCTCAACGCCAAGCAGCTCACGCCCGCCAAGGCGGCGATGGCCAAGCTGTGGGGCAGCGAATTGCAGAACACCGTCACCGACCGCTGCCTGCAGCTCTTTGGCGGCTACGGCTACATGAGCGAGTACCCCATCGCCGTCGCCTACGCCGATGCGCGCATCGCCACGATCTATGGCGGCACGAGCGAAATCATGAAGACGATCATCTCCAAGGACGTGCTCGCCTAGCGCTGCGGCCGGCCCGCGATGCCGTCAGGCGGTGTCGCGCAGGTGGATCTGTTCTCCGGGCATGCCGAGATCGTCGCAGGCGACGTTTCGTAGCCCTTCGAGGAAACGGATCAGCTGCCAGCAGTCTTCGAAGGTCGTGACGAGACCGACCGAGATACGAATCGCGCTGATCTCGCGCCCGGTCAGACCCCGCACTTCGGCGACGAGCTGCTGGAATCCGATATCGGTTGGCCGTTCGAAGAAGCGGAACAGCACTTCGTCTTCGATCTGTTGCGCCAACTCGCCAGCACCGGGATTGCAGAAGCACCCGGTGCGGATCGAGATCATGGCTTCGCCGGCAAGCTCTTCGAGCCGGGCACCTCGGTACGGCACCCCATCGGGGTCATAGAGGTTGGTCGTGATCGTGCCGCCGCGGCCGGTCGTGTCATTGGGCCCGTGGACCTCGACGATGCGTTGGCCGTTGTCGTGCTCGAGCGCCTGCAACTGTTCGAGGAGCCAGCCGGTCAGGGACTCGACCCGTGTGCTGATCGTGTCCATACCGATCTCGTCGAGCACGTCGAGCCCGTGATCGATCGCAGGGATCATCAGATAGTTGATCGTGCCGTCTTCGAACGCGGCTTCGTCATCGGCCATGAAGTGATCCCACGCCTGCACCGACGCGATCTGGATCGTGCCTCCGGCAAACCAGGGTCGGTCGAGCTTGCGCAGCTTGTCCCGCTTCGCGATGAGCGCGCCAAGACCCGTTGGATAACCGAACATTTTGTAGAACGAGAAGCTCGCATAGTCGGGGCTGACCTCGGCAAAGTCGAGGGCCGACGTTGGCGCATAGGCGGCACAGTCGAGCATGACGTCCCAGCCGAGTGCCTGCGCTTGCCCGACGAGCTCGAGTGGATGTTTGACGCCGGTGTAGTTCGACTGCGCCGGGAACGCGAAGAGCTTGTCGCCGGTCCACCAATCCGATTCGAGGGTGAGCATCGCCGCATCGGACTTCAACCGCAGTTCCTCGGGGTCGAGCGGCACGTACACGGCATTCGAGTTCTTGGCGGCGGCGAACTCACGGATGCCGTTCACCGAGTTGTGGTTGTCCTCGGTGAGCGCAAAGCAGCCGCCCGGGCGGAACGGATACGCCTCGCCAACAAGCTTGAGCGCGCCGCTCGCGTTGGGGGTGAACACCACCGTGTACTCGTCGGGATCGGCGTTGAAGAAGCGGAGGACCCGAGCTCGGGTTGCCTCGACATGATCGGTCATCTCGAGCGAGGTCGGATTCCCGGAGTGCGGATTACCGAAAACACCATTCGCCATGAACGTCGCGTGCCGCTCGATCTGGCGAGCGGCATAGAGGCCGCCGCCGGTGTAGTCGAGATAGACGTGGCCGCCATCGTCAAGGCGCGCAAAGTCGCTCGCTCGCAACGCATCGAGCGCTGCCGTTGTCTCGAACGCGGGCCACGACTCGACGAAGGCCGCTTGATCGGCTGCCATGCGCTCGGGATCGACGTGACGAGTCACCGGGATCGGGGATTGGGTCATGCTCAGCCTCCGGATCGAGATGGCGACGCTTCCGCGCTCGGAGCCCGCCATGCTTCTGCGAAATATTCAGTGCCCAACAGTTCGATCAGCATGTCCGCCGGGAACAGGCCGGGTTCGATCGTGTATTGCGTGCGGTGGGCAGACAACGCGTCGATCTTCTGCTGGACGAGGTCGGCCACATCGTGGCGCCAGTCGGCGCGATGGTCGTCGTTGACCGAGTTGCCGTTCGTCCCCGCCTCCCCGTTGGGCGACGCCCCACGCGGCTTCCAGTTCGTGTCGACGGCCGCCGAGAACACGAAGCACGCGCTGTTTTCGGTCGCGATGCAATGCGCGTTGCGACGCTCTCCTGACGCCAGTCCCGTTTCACCAATGAACTGACCAACGCCGACAGAACCCAGGCTCGTCATCGTTCCATCGGGGCCTTCGCGAACGGCGTCGACGCTCCCCGACAGCAACAGGTAGAGACGGTCTGCGACCTCGTCTTGTTCGATGATGTAGGAGCCACGAGGAAACCACTCGATGCTCAGATGGTCGGCGGCGAACCCGAGCATCGAACTGCTGTCGGCAAACATCAGCAACGCATTGACGAAGGTCTCGGTGCCTCGGAAGCGCTCGGGCAGCCCGCTCAGCCAATCGACGAGCAGATCGAGGAGAAGTCGCTGGCTCTGGGGAAACTGTGCGTGCAACACACGATCGGGCACGTGCGGAGCGCCGAGCTCGGGCGTGTCGTCGCAGCCCGCTTGCTGACTGGCCTCGACCGACACCTCGGACATCGTGATGTGGTCTGGATGGCCATACGCGCCGCTGTCATCGAATGAGATGATCGTGTCCGGCTTGAACTCGCGAATGATCTCGACCGCGGCATCAACGAGCACCGCTCGATCGAGCTCAGCGAGCGTTCCGTCGGCGAAGTCGAGACACCGCGATTCGCGGACGCCGAGCCGCTCACACGCGGCGCCCAGCTCGGACTCGCGAACCGCGCCGATCGTCGACCGCCGTGCCAGGGCTGCGTCGCGGATCTGGCCAGCCTCGCCCCGGGTGAAGGACACCACGAGCACCTCGGCCCCATCGCTTGCCGCCCGCGCCATGGTCCCACCAGAGCAGAAGATCTCATCGTCAGGGTGCGCGAACAGCCCAAGAATTCGCTTCAACTGGTTCTCCCCCTGGCGCACCGGCTGGTCCCGATAGTAGTTGCCAGGCGCGAATCGATCAGGACGTCGGACGGCGCTCCCGGAGGAGAACTTCTTGAGCGATCGAGGCGACATGGACGCCGTCTTCGGAGAACAGGTTTCCGAACGTCGCACCCCGACCGCCGCGCATCGTGCGGCATTCCCATTCATAGAGGTGCCACTGGTCGGCTCGCATCGGACGGTGGAACCACATGGCATGGTCGAGGCTGGCACCGATGAACGCTTCGCTGTGGCGCTCGGGCGGAACGTTCAACGGGTGTGCGCTTCGGGCCGACCCGAACTGGATCGTGTCCGACGTGAGCGCAAGACCACAGACGTGCTTCATGGGATCGTCGCCGAGCGGATCGGTCAGGCGGACCCAGCCCATCGACTTGCCCGCACCAGGGTGCGACACCATCGTGCGTCGCTCCATGATCCACGGCCAGTCATCGTCACGCTTGCGCATGTCTTCAGGTTCGGGAGCGAGCGGCATGCGGACCGTCTGAATCTCGGCCTCGGTGTCGGTTTCGTCGACTTGGAACGAGGACGACAGGTGCAGGATCGCGCCGCCGGACTGACGAGCGACGACGGATCGGGTGCAGAAGCTGCGTCCGTCACGCAAGCGATCAACTTCGTACCGAATCGGTTCGTCGACGTTGCCGCCACGGATGAAATAGGCATGCAACGAGTGCGGGAAATACTGGTCTTCGACCGTTTGCAACGCTGCCCAAAGTGCTTGGGCGACAACCTGGCCGCCGTAGACGCGGCCCCAGGTGTACGGCGGGCTTTCGCCGACCCAGGTGTCCGGTCCGTGGCTCTCGAGCTCGAGTAGATCCTCGAACGTTCCTGGTCGCGACGCACCTGATTCGGTCATGGGTGGAGGATAGAACGTTGTGCCTTAGCCCGTGATCCGATGGGTGATCGGCTCGCTCCCCATCCGGCCGCCGATCCAGCCTTCGATGATGGCCGAGAACGCACCGGCGTCGCCTCCGGCTCGCACGATCAGCATCTTGCCGGGCCGGAACTTCGGGGTGCCGCCTGCCGTGACAGGGTCGCCGCTGATCCCGGCTTCGGCTTGGGCGGGGTCGATCACGAGTCGAGCTTCGAGCTCGGCGCGGAACTGGGCCTTGGTCCAACCTGCGTCGGCGAACACCCGCTGGTGTTCCGGCGTCAGGACCAGCATCGCCTCGCTCGGTTGGCGGGTGTTCCCGGTCGCCAGCAGACGTCCGACCATTGTCTCGATGAGCTCGTCGGGGGTGCGAGCCGTCTGATCGACGATGCCGCTCGGGCCGTGTCCGGCGAACAATGTCACCGTCGAATCCTCGGGCGCGAACCCTCGCTCGACCGCGAGCGATGGCCAGCCCGCAGGCAGCGCTTCTTCGTCTTCGGGGAAGCACCAACCGACCTTCGATGGAGCCCCGAGCGCAGCACGATCGATGCCGTTCTCGCCGGGGATGCCGCCGCCGAGATTTCGGATCACCAGCTGCAACGCTCGACCGATCGTCGAGTTCGCACGGTTGCCTTGGCCCATCGCATTGCGACCCGTGTTCATCCCGATCTCGCGCCGGATCGGGCCGTTGACGATCACGACCGGTCCCGAGAACCAGAGGGTGCACAACAATCCGTGGATGTTGAACCGGTCGGTGCAGGCTGCCTCGACTGCGGCGAGCACGACGGGGAGGTACTCGGGTCGACAGCCCGCCATGACGGCATTGATGGCGACTTGTTCGACGGTCGCCTCGGCCAGGTTGGGTGGGATGACGGCGACGATGTCTTGGGCGTCGCGTGTCGTGCCGGTGAGCATGCGGGCGACACGCGCTTCGGTCGGAGCGACGATCGGCAGACCGTCGGACCAGCCGCGGTCATACATTGCCTCGACCTCGTCTTCGGCGGCGGCGAACTCGACGCGACGTGACCGGAACGGCGAATCGCCGAACTCGAACTCGAGCGCGGCGATGCGATCCGGGTCAACGGAGAGCGAACCACAGCCCGGCATCCAGTCGGAGATCTCTGCTCCGATCGCCTTGCTCGACAGAGAGTGGCCGGTCGCACCTTCCCAATCGCTGCGCTGCCAGCCGACATGGCGCTCGACCTCGGCGCCGGCTTCGATCCGCAGCAAGGTCGGCACCGTCTCGATGTGGTGGTGCCAGCTCATCGCCAACGACGCATCAGACCG
>CALDGN010000050.1 GCA_937942965.1 uncultured Acidimicrobiales bacterium
CAAGCCGTCAAGGACACGGGCGGCAAGCGCTGCTTCGTCGGCATCGCTCATGGCCCCGCCCGCGTCGGCCCGCACGTACGCAGCGATCTGATTGGCGAGCCGCTGCGGCTGGTTGTCTTCGACCGCCAACGTGCGACGCCAGCGGCGAGAGAAGTCCTCGCGGATCACCGACGCCGCGGACGCGGGGTCTTTCGCCCGTTCGGACAAGACGCCGGCTTGAAGGACCAACTCGGAGCCCCGGATCGGCACCGGCTGCGGTTCACGCACGACCGCCCCAAGGCGACGCATACGGAACAGCGCGTACAGACCGAAGGCCGCGAGCAACATGATGATGGCGTTGCGGACCCGAGTGGCAACCAATCCATTCAGTGACTGGTCACCGAAGTCAACGAGCGATGGCGACAGCACACCGATACGGGCTGCATCAGGCTCAGGGGCCAGCAGGCTCGTCATCACGTACGCGTTATCGAGCTGGCTGAGCTGTTCGTTTGTGATCAACCGTGCGCCGCCAAGCGCGGCGATGGTGCCTGCACCTCGTCGTTCGATCGTCAAGAATCCTTCGTCGCCGACCCCGAAGCAACGCTCGATCCCCACGGCGTCGAAGGTCCGCCCGTTGCCCGTGATCAACGTGTCTTGTAGCCAGGGAATGGTGCAGTCACCGGCGCTGATCTGCTCGCTCGCAAACCCGCTGCGGAATGGGGCGAAACGGCTCGCTGGGTCGGTTACGACCAGCGTGCCTCCGTTGAAGATCCAGCCTTCGAGCTGGTCGGCGTCGTCTTCGGAGAGGCGATCGATGATCAAGAGCGCTGCGGTCGTGTCGGCCGTCGGCACGGGTGAGTCGAGGTCGACGTCGGCGCCCAGTCGCTCGAGTGTTTCGACTAAGCCTCGAGCGCCGTCGGGGTTGACCGAGCGAGGATCGAGCGGAGGGCCATCGCTGCCCGCTCCGCCCGCCAGCACGGTCACGAGCACCAGACCGGCGACCAGGAACAACCAGAACCGCGTGTTGCCATTCATGGGCGTGCCCCAGATGCGCCAGCACCAGCGCTGACCGGCGCAGCTGCCTCGTACGTCCGGGCATGACCAACAACCGACGTCGTGTGCGCAATGAACGTGTCGCGTGTCGAGCTGTCGGCGTCACGCCAGCCGTACCAAACGTCTTCGAACAGCCGAGTCGCCGCGTCGAGGTCGCCGGTCGCTGCGGGCACTCGTTCGCCCGCGAGCTGGGCAATGTCGGCTGCGGTTCGTCCGGGCCGTCGATCGATCAGGTCGCGATCGAGAAGTTCGGCGACGAGCACACGGTGGCGGCAGCGCAAACCCTCGCGCCAGTCGCCCGCTCGTTCGGCGTCTTCGGCCGCCCGTGTCCACTCATCGACGCTTCGGTCCGAGTGCAGCTCGACGTCGATCTCGGGCGAAGGGCGAGCCTTGCGAACGGGGTCAACCGAGCCGAGCAGCCGCATCAGGAGGAACGCGATCACGGCCAAGAACACGCCGACGATGATCCAGGCGATGATGCCGCGGCCGCCTCCGCTCGAAAGCGCCTGCAGTAGTTCGGTGATCTGTTCTCCGACCCAGTCGAAGAAGCGTTCGCGCAGCGTGGGCGGGCGGGCGGCCTCGATGTACTTGCGGTCGCTGAGCACGGCTCGAGCGGCGCGTTCCGCGCCGTCGGGATCAACGCTCGGTGTTGGCGGAAGCTGCCTCATCGTCGCAACCCGGAACCTGTGGCCTCGGCGAGCGCTTCCACTCGGCGTTGCAGGTCAGCCCCTTCGACACGGTTGCGCAGATCGAGGTACGCCAGGATCGACGCCCCAACGCTGAGCACATTGAGGACCGACGTCGAAACCAGGCTCAGGGCAAAGAACGCCACCCAACCCCAGTCAGACAGGAAGAGCGCTCCGATGACCGGCAGCGTTGTCAGCGCCGAGCTCAACAGCGCGTTGATCAGCAACAACAGGAACAGCAAGCCGACGAGGTTCCCGAACCGCGGTCTCGCCAACTGATTGGCTCGGCGCAGCGATTCGATCGGACCGGTCCCCTCGGCCGCAAGCACGGGCGCGACGATCATCGTGATCGGCGTGGCGATCAGCAGGGTCAGGCCCTGCACGATCTTGCTGACGACGAGCGCCGCCAGAATCAGATGCGCCCGGCGCAGGGTGAACAGCAGGCATTGGCTGATCGACCGGTCTTCGCCCTCTTGCCACCCCAACACGAGATGGGTCAACGCCACGCCGATGAACGGAAGCACAATCAGCGGCACGGCGATGGCGACCGGCCCGCCAGCGAAGAGGCCAAACTCGCCTGCGTCGCCTTCGAACGTGCCCGTCGCCGTGTCGAAGTTGTCGAAGCTGAGCGCTGACAGCGCCTCTCGTTGCAACCAGACCGTCAGCAACTGACTGGGCAGCACAAACGCCGCAACGATGCCAGCGACCGTTCGGGGCCGAGCCCGCATGAGCGCAAAGGCACCATCAGCAATACCGAGGAGCGTCAAGGGCCGCTCGAAGACCGGAAACCAGGGAGGCGGCGCAGCACTCATCGAGACCGCGATCCTAGTTCAGGTAGCAACTGTCCCCCGCGGCGCCAGCTGTGACCTCCATCGTCTGATCGACGAGGCGGTGCCAAGACCGCCCGATTGCTGCGAAACTGCGGGCATGACCGCACCTGCGCCCGACGCATCCGCACGTCCTCTCCGCTTCGGCATTCTGGGCGCCGCCCGCATCGCCCCCAAGGCACTCGTCCAGCCAGTGGCGAAGCTCGCAAGCGCCGAGGTCACGCGAGTCGCCGCACGTGACCGCAGCCGGGCCGAGGCGTTCGCTACCGAGCACGGCATCGCCGCCGTCTCCGACTCCTATGCGCAGGTACTCAAGGCCGACGATGTCGACGTCGTCTACAACCCGCTCCCGATGTCGCTGCACGCCGAGTGGACGATCGCGGCGCTCGAAGCCGGCAAGCACGTGTTCTGTGAGAAGCCGTTCGCCTCGAACGCCACCGAAGCCGCGGCGATGGTCGAGGCAGCTGAGCGCACCGGCAACAAGCTCGCCGAGGCGTTCCACTACCGCTACCACCCGATGATGCAGCGCATCATCGACCTGGTCGAGGCCGGCACGATCGGCGATGTGCAGCGGGTCGAGGGCAATTTCGCCGTGTCGATCGGCAAGCCCGACCTCCGCTGGGAGTACGCAACGGCGGGCGGCTCCACGATGGACCTCGGCTGCTATCCCGTGCACTGGGTTCGGGACTTGTGCGGTGAGCCAACGGTTGAGTCGGCAACGGCCACCGTCGACCACGACGATCCCCTAATCGACGCCGACCTGACGATGGAGCTGAGCTTTCCCAACGGAGCGACCGGCCGGGTGCACAGCTCGATGATCGCCGATGCGCCCGACATCTCCCTTCGCATCGAAGGCAGTGCCGGATCGATCGTGGCGGCGAACCCGATGGCTCCCCAGAACGGCAACTCGCTCACCGTCATGACTGCGGGCGGCGTCAGCTCCGGTCCGGTCGAAGCGGGCGTCTCCTATGACCACATGGTGCGGGCGTTCGTTGACTTCGTGCATCACGACACCCCGTTCCCGACACGGGCGCAGGATTCGATCGCCAACATGGCCGTCATCGACGCTGCTTACGTTGCCGCGGGCCTGCCGGAGCGAGGAACGGTTCCTCAGTCGTAGGCCCTCGATCGCACTCAGGCGAGGCGGGCTTGTTCGATCCAGAGGTTCCGGGAGAAGCGGTCCGCGTGGGTCAGCAGGCCTTCGACGTGGATCTGGTCGCCGACATTGATCTCGGTCCCGGCGGGAAGTGCAACTGCGGCATGGACTTGGCTCGAGATCAGATCACTTCCGCCGACGCTGCCGAGCAACAACATCGCCCGCACGCCTGGGCCCGGGCCGAAGTCTCGATCGGTGCGATACCGCTCTCGTGATGTGACCTTGCCCGTCCAACGGGCCTCGAGCTCGTGCAGCAGATGCTCGGCCGCACCGTGCTCGCCGAGCGACATGCGGTTCTCGGCTTCGATGAGTTCAGTGAACGCATTGTGTCGGGCGTCGTTCAGTGCCGCGAGCTCACGAGCCGATGCCGCCAAGCGGCCTTGTTCGCGCAACTCGAGGACCGTGTTCAATACCGCCGGATCACCCATCACCAGCGCGATGTCGACGGCGAACCTCACGGCGCCCCCGAGGACCTCTGCGTTGCGTTGCACGCCTCGGCGTTCGAACGTCAGCGATTCGCGGGTGAACGACCAGCGTCGCCACGACTCGTGCACGGCCAGCACCGCGGCGCGGCGAGCTGGTGTCAGGAAGCGGGTGATCTCATCGTCGTGACGCGAGTCGACGACGACGGATCGATCGAAGAACGGATCACCGATCTCGACATCGTTGCGGCCGATCGCCCCCGCAAGCCCAGATGCCGCGTGTTGGCGTCGCAACGTCACGGGTGGCCCGACGGGTCGGTGCTGGGCGAAGTAGCGCGTGCGTTGCCCGAACCCCGTGAAGTTTGTGCTGTGCACGTCGACCTGAACCCAAACGCCCTCGACACGGCCGCGCATAACTGGTTGGCTCAAGAGCCCGGCTGGGGTGTACTCGAATCCGTGGCGGCTGGCGACGGCTCGCCAGGCACGGTTCGAGCGCTGCGCCTGCACCAGGCCCAGCATGAACAGAAACAGCACGACCGCAAACGCGAACAGCAGCCAGACCATCAGACCGCCGCGAGCTTGTCGTGTATCGCCTGACCAAGATCTAGATCGGCGTCGCAGTGCAGCCCATGGAGGCCAGCAGCGACCGCGCCGTCAACGTTCCAGGTCCAGTCGTCGATAAAGAGCGTTCGCTCAGGCGTTCCGTCGAAGCGATCGACCGCGAGCTCGTAGATCGCAGCCTCGGGTTTGCGGTGACCCACCGCCGAAGAATCGATCACGACCTCGAACAGATCATCGCCGAGCGCCGGTTGCCACAGCGGCGCCCATTCGGCGACGTTGTTCGTCAGCAGCCCAACCCGAACGCCAGCCGACCTCAGCGACCGAACCAGCTCCACGCGATCGGGGCGCAGCGAGAGGTTGGCCATGACGTTAAGCGGGCTGTCGGCAGCAAAGGCAGCACCCGCGTGCGGCACCCTCGATTCGACGTCAGCGATAAACGCATCGAGCGTGATCTCACCGCGCTCGAGCGCGTGCCACGGGTGCTCGCGTTCGTTCATCATGGCCCCGATCATCTCGGTGAAGAGCGCGTCGACGTTGTACGGCACGTCCTCGGCCGGAACCGTGAAGTCGGTCGTCATTACGCCGGAATAGTCGAAGAGGACTACGTCGATTGCCACGCCCGAATCGTGGCACAGAAGTTGTGACTGATTTCGGGTCCCCGGTGTCTACGTTCGGCTGCACACACCCGATAGGGTTCGGACGTTCGTCGATCACGAAAGCGAGCGAGGCCCGTGCAAGGCACCGTCAAGTCCTATGACCCAGCTACCAAAGACGGTGTGCTGATGTCCGACGTCGACTTCGCCGAATACGACCTGTCGCCCGTCGCGCTCGAAGGCTCCATCTTCCGCATGCTCCGCCAGGGGCAGCGGGTGGTCTTCGACCTCGACGACGATGGCCGTGCAACGCACCTTCGTCTCGGTTCCGAGATCGACATGGGTACCCCCGACTTCTTGCAGTAGCAAGAGTCGGTGTCACCTAGACACCAGAACACCAAGACAACTGACCAGTCAGACGACCCGATCAAAGGCGCTCGGAGATCATGACCACTGCACTCGACGCATCCACCGATGCTGGCCCCCCAAGCGGAGACCCTCTCACGACAGAGGCTGTTTCCGACGAGTTGGCGGCCAGATTTGGATTGACGAATATTCGTCTCCAGCACGGCCTGTCACAGGTTGAGCTGTTCCGAGCTGCCATTGCGAACGACCGAGGTCGTATCGAACTTGGCGGCGCGGATGATGCACAAAAGGCGTATGCCACCGAACTCGGCGAAGACGGTCCGCTCGTCTATTACGGCGACCCGACCTGCACCGGCCGTCCGGTACAAGACACCTTTGCGGTGGCCTGGCCCGACCTCGTCGACGAGATCTGGTGGAAGCCAGATTTCAAGCAATTTGAGCCGACCGCCTACGAGGCACTGCTACAACGGGTGCTCGATCACCTGAACGAGCGCAACGCCGAGCTGTACTCGACCGACGTGTTCTGCGGCTGGGACCCCAACTTCGCGATCCCGTACCGCTTCGTCGGCGAGTACGCCACCCACGCCTACTTCGCCAACATCATGTTCCCCAAGAACGTGCGCGACGACATCGATCGCGACACGCACGGCTGGACGATGATCAACGTGCCGTCGTTCCACTGCGACCCCGAACGTGACGGCACCCTCAGCGAACGCGCCGTCATCATGGACCTGCGCAACCGCATTGGTCTCGTGGTCGGCCGGGCCGACTACTCGGGCGTCGTCAAGAAGACCATGTTCACGGTCATGAACTTCGCCCTGCCTGCACAGGGCCAGCTCACGATGCACTGCTCGGCCAATGTCGGCTCGAACGGTGACAGCGCGATCCTGTTCGGCCTCTCCGGCACTGGCAAGACCACGCTGTCGGCCGATCCCGATCGACTCCTCATCGGCGACGACGAGCACGTCTGGACCGACGACGGCGTCTCGAACTTCGAGGATGGCTGCTACGCCAAGCTGATCGACCTCGACAAGGACAACGAACCGGTCATCGCGGCCGCATTGTCGATGCCCGGCACCCTCATCGAGAACGTGCCTGCGCTCCCGGGCAAGGCCCTCGCCGAGACCCATCCACAAGAGCTCGACCTGTTCGACGGTTCTCGCACCGAGAACACTCGTTTCGCGTACCCGTTGGCCTGCAACCCGAGCGTCGCCGAGGGCGCCGCCGGTCCGCATCCACAGACCATCGTGTTGCTGACCGCGGATGCGTTTGGCGTGCTGCCTCCGATCTCGATGCTCACCGAAGAAGAGGTCATGTACCACTTCGTCATGGGCTTCACCTCGAAGCTGGCCGGCACCGAAGTTGGCGTCACCGAACCAGAGGCGACGTTCAGCTCATGCTTCGGTTCGCCGTTCATGTCGCAGAAGCCGATCGTCTACGCCGAGCTGCTCGCGCAGCGCATGGCCGACAACAAGGCTCGATCGATCCTGCTCAACACCGGCTGGACCGGTGGCGCCTACGGCACCGGTGAACGCATGTCGCTCAAGGCAACTCGTGCACTCCTCAACTCGGCCTTGGCCGGCGAACTCGACGATGTCGAAACCGAGATCCATCCGATCCTCGGACTTGCCATGCCCAAGTCGGCTCCCGGTGTTGACACGAAGATCTTGAATCCGCGGAACACCTGGGAAGACACTGCTGCGTACGACCTCGCGGCCACAAAGCTGCGAGACCTGTTCCGCAGCAATTACGACGAGAATTGCTACGGCGAGCTCGGCATACCCAATGTGATGTAGGCGCGGCGTTTGCCGGTGGGCAATTCTGCCCTCCAGGTACCAAACCTCGCGACAACTGACCCGATCGCTCCGTCGTCCCTCTGTGGGGTGGAGTAGCGTTTATCGAAGCCGGCATCGGCTAGACCACGGCATCGCCGCGGTCCGACGCAGCCTCAACGCGCGTGTACTGCGGCGCGAGATGGCACTGATCGACCAACGGCTCGCGCCCGTCGGGCAGCGCATCTTTGGGCACGGCTGCACGCTTGGCATCGAGCTTCTGTTTCGGTGGCGGGCCGACAACGACGAGCTTTTGCTTCCGTCGTCGTTCCTGCCCCGGGTGCGCGAGGCGGGCCTCATGCACTTGGTCAACGAGGCGATGCTCACGCACGCGGTGCGGTTTGCGGCCGCATCTTCCTCGGTGGCCGAGCCACCGTTCGTGTCCGTCAACCTCAGCGCCGAACACCTGGGCGCACCTGGGCTCACTCGCCGCATCGGCGAGCAGCTCGCGTCGCGCAACGTCAGCCCCGATCGGCTGATGATCGAGATCACTGAGTCCGAGTACGTGACCCTCGACGCGGCCTGGTACCGGTCGGCCCGCGACTTGCAGTCGCTCGGCGTCAAGCTCGCCATCGACGATTTCGGGTCCGGCTATTCGAGCATCGAACGCCTGCGACACCTACCCGTCACCCACATCAAGTTCGATCGGCTGCTCGTCCAGTCAGCAACCGGTCCGTTTGGGAGCATCGTCGAAGGCGTCGCCCGCTTCGCCACGATCTCAGGCATCGACATCATCGCCGAAGGCATCGAGACCATCGTCGACCTCGAAGCGATGGAGACGATGGGCGTGCGAGCGTTCCAAGGCTTCCTGCTGGAGCGACCGCTACAACTCGGCAACATCCTGAACGAGCTGCATGCGCGGGAACAGCGCACACTCGCCCAGCTGACCAGCCCCACCGCCCCAAGCAGCCCGCGTAGCGCGAGCGCCGAACTGTCGCCTGAGGCTGTGACGGCGATGTAGTCCGTCTGCGTAGTCCGAACGGCTCACGTTCCGTATCTTTCGCGACACGCTAGGTGGCCAACACGTCCGGAAGGCGTGCCAACTGCCGATCACAGTTCTGTGCATGATGTCGCGCGCCTAAGCCCCGAGGAGCGAGTAAAGACCGCGCTCGGCGGCGCGTTGCCGGCTGCGATTGCCATCCCGCTGCTCCTCAACGACTGGAGCCCGCTCTGGTTCGTGCTCACATGGCTCGGGGCCTACGTCGTGTCGACAGGAACCAGCATGATGCTCATTTGGACTCGGGGCGCCTCGCACCGCGTCGAGCGTTGGTGGGCGATCGCTGTCGCCGTGTGCTTCGCAGCGCTCCCCGCCTCTGCAGTTATCTGGGACGACGGTCGGGCCTTCTGGATCGCCGGGATGATCTGCATGATCTACACGGCGTTCGAACTGGCGTACCTGCCCTTCGTCGATATCGGTGAATGGCGCACCGGCATTGCGATCGTCGCGCTGTCCTTGACGGTGTCCGCCATGTTCGTGATGCACCCCGTGATTGCGTGCTTCCTCGTCCCCCTCTTCTTCACCATGATCGCGACGGCGCAGCGTTTGAAGAGCGCCAGAGCGGCCCTCGACAACCAGCTCGAACAAACCGAGCTCGAGCTCGGTCGTGACCCGCTGACGGGCCTGTTGAACCGTCGCGGGATCGCGGGTGTGTTGGCGCAGCGCAAAGCTCAGCCTTCGTCGCTGCTCCTTATCGACCTCGACGACTTCAAACGTGTGAACGACAGCCGCGGCTACTCGGTCGGCGATCAAGTGCTTGTCGAAGTTGCCAGGGCCCTCCAGAGCCGCCTGGGATCCGAATGGGTGCTCGCTCGCCAAGGCGGCGACGAATTCGTAGCCAGCCGGCTCGGGGCTGAGTTCGATACTGGTGCACTCGAGCGAAGGCTGGACGAGCCGCTTGTGTGCACGATCGAGACGCACGGGTTCGCCGACGAACTCGACGTGCAGCTCTCCGCTGGACTTGTGCACGCGCCAGACGGTGGCGCCGCCGATGACCTGATGGGGCGTGCCACCTACGCGCTTCGCTCGTCGAAGCACACCGATCGCACGCTCACGGTGTTTGGCGATCAACTTGAACAGCGGTTCTCACGCGCTCGTGAGATCGCATCGATGAACGTCGCAAATGGCGATGGTGGGAGCTTCGTCGCCCACGGTCAGCCGATCCACGGCGCGAACGGAGCGATCGGTTGCGAGCTCTTGGTTCGGTGGCGGACCGCGGAGGGTGAGCTACTTGCCCCTGGCGACTTCCTTGCCATGGCGGCGGAGACCGGCACGCTTCCGTTGCTGCACCGGGTCATGTTGCGCGCGGGCGTCGAGTTCGCCGCTCGGTTCAACGGCTTGCCTAACGCACCGTTCGTCTCCGTCAACGTGTCTGCGTCGCACCTGGCGGCAGAGGACTTGTTGTCGGAGCTCCGGACTTGGCTGACGACCCACGACGTCGAGCCGGCTCGCATGATGATCGAGATCACCGAATCCGAGCATCTCACCGATCTCGACCACGGGACGATGGTCATGGAGCAACTCCGACAGCTCGGGGTTCAGCTCGCGATCGACGACTTTGGCACCGGCTATTCAGGCATCGAGCGGCTCCAGTCGCTGCCGATCACGCATCTGAAGTTCGATCGATCGATGCTGAGCAAGGCCCAAGGCCCGCTCGGTGAGATCCTTCGAGGCGTCACCCGCTTCGGAGCCCGTGCTGGTATCGCCGTCATTGCCGAGGGCATCGAAACGGCTGATGAGCTTGCTTCGATGCGGTCGCTGGGCGTGTCGGCGTTCCAGGGATTCCTCTTCGGTCGGCCGATGTCGCTTGATGCGCTTGAGCGAGAGCTACTTCGCCACCAGATCCAGAACCCGAAGCGAGTGACAAGCGACGCGCCACCCCCGCTGCGCATTGTCGAATCGCACTGAGTCGAATCGCACTGAGTCGAATCGCACTGAGTCGAATCGCACTGAGCTGGGTCTGACTGAGCTGGGTCTCGGTTTAGAACATCTCCGGGCACCAGGGTGCGGCCGCAGTGCGAAAGAGCTGGGAGAGGTGAAGTACGGCCGCTGCCGAGCCCTTGATCAATCCGCTGGTGTGCAACCCGGGCGCCGCGTTGCGGCCGAGATACAAGGCGCCGAGCTCGCGCACGTCCATCTCGACGTCAGGCGTCGCGTTCGTGTCCGTGACCGTCGCCGCTCCCCCAGTGATCTGCACGTGGAACGCTCCAGATGCGTACCCGAGGTCGTCGACGATGCCGAGAACGATCTCGCCGTCGGTCTCGTAGTGACGAGCCGTCAATGCTGGGATCACGTCGAGGATGCGCACGTACAGACCATCGGTTGGTGTCCTTTTGATCGCACGAGGGTTGCTCGTCTCCCAGACAATCGGATCGTCGACCGGAGCGTCCCAGAAGTCGACGAGCGGAAACAGGTCGACGTGGGTGACGTGGTGCCAGAGCGCACGATGCGCCTCGATGTCGGCGGCGACCAGCGCCTGAACCACGACAGTCCCTGACGGCACCGAGTTCTCCCAGCGACGATTCTGGCGGTAGGCGACGTAGCCGATGATCTCGTCACCACGCCGGACCACGACGCTACGGCTCTTCGTCGCCCCACCTCGGAACCACGGCGGGTCAGCGATGATGTCTCGCCATCGCGGCTCGCCGCGATCGACAAATCCGGCCCACTTAGGAGCGACGGAACTCCAGAACGGTGCGACGACGTCGACCAGCTTGGCCGGGTCGACCATTTCGGTACGCAGGTCTTCGGCCATCGGCGGAAACGTGACGAGCCGGCTGTCGAGTTGTATCTCATGCAGCTCGGTGGCGAGGCCGAACCCGAACCGTCCGTAGATCGCAGCTTCGCTGGCCCACAGGCCCGCGACGGGTTCACCTCGGTCCGCCGCCATGGCCAGGTGTCGCTGCATCATCTGTCGCAGAATTCCCCGACGGCGATGCGTTCCTCGAACGGTGACCTCGGTCGTACCGGCCATCGCGATCTGCGAACCACCAGGGATCGTCAGCTGCAGCGGGAAGTCGCCGAGCGTCGCAACGATCTCGCCGTCGACGACCGCGACCACCGTCCGGTCGATCGGCATCATGGCCCAGAATCGGTCGACGGCCTCGGGGTTGTCCTCGGGAGGGTCCGAGCCGAATCCGCGAGCGACGGCGTCGAAATAGGCGGTGCGTTCCTCGTCGGTGATCGACCGGTAATCGATGGTCATGCCATCCGACCGATAGCCAGGCGGCGCTCGAACCAGGATTGAGCCATCAGGACTGCTGCTGCTGCCATGCCGACGAATGACAGCACGTGGAAGCCAGCCATGTCCACGACAATTCCCGACGACAGTGCGCCGAGTCCGCTGGCCAAGTTCGTCGCCATATCCGCGGCGCCTTGCACCGCAACCCGGTCGCCCTCGTCGACCGACTCGGTCAGCAATGCGCTGCCAGCGACGATGCCGAAGCTCCAGCCCAGGCCGAGCAAGTAGAGACCAGGGAACATCAACAGCTTGGGTGCTTCGCCCGCGAGCGCCGTGAGCACGGTGGCGAGCGACAGTGTCACGCCCGCGAGCACGACGATCGGCAGACGGCCGTATCGGTCGGAGAGCCAACCGGCGAGCGGAGCGAACGCGAACATGCCGAGCGTGTGAGCCGAGATGACCTGACCAACCACACCGTCGCTATGCCCGTGAGCTTCCATGTGCAGTGGCGTCATTGCCATGACCATCACCATCACGGCTTGGGAGATCACGAGGGCGACGAACGCAAGTCGTGCCATTGGGTGCGCCCATGCGATAGCTACCGCTCGGCGAAACGGCACCGCGTTGGCTTTGGTCGTGGCCTTGTCGGTGATGCCGCCGGCGATTGCAAGCGGATCGGGTCGCATGAAGCCGAAGATCGCCGCAGCCGAGACTGCGAACAGGATTGCACCGAGCGCCATGCCGCCGGATCGCTCGTTGAAGCCCAGGTCAGCGGCCAGCCCATTGACCGGTCCGACGAGCAGGGGAAAGAGCACGGCGCCGAAGGTCGCAGCGAAGACGACCGAGCTGATGTCGCGGCTGCGGCGTTCGGGGGCGGCAAGGTCGGCGGCGGCGTAACGCGAAAGGTTCGATGCGCCCGAGCCGACACCGATCAGAAGCATGCCGAACAGGAACAGCAGCAGGATCTCGGACTCGATGGCGATGATGCAGAGCACGGCGCCGAAGACGGCGATGCCGAGCCCGAGCGTCAGGCCAGGGTTGCGGCCTCGGCGCTGCATGAATGCCGCCAGGCTTGCCGCAGCGATGGCCGACCCGACGGTGCTGGCCGCCGTCGACATGCCGGCCCAGCGGTCGTCGCCCAGCAGGTCCTTGATGGCGAGCACGGCGACAGCGAAGATCATCGAGACCGCGCCGCGGCTGAACATAGAGCTCGCCCAGAGGACACGCAAGGTGCGGTGCTGCACCCGATCGATTTCGGGTTGCCCGATCTCAGGTTGGTGGGCGCCGCTTGCGTTTGCGGTCTCGGTCATGCGACGTCCTCAAGGAAGGCGAGCAGGAGGGCAGATACCCGCTCGGGAGCTTCCTGTTGTAGCCAATGACCAGCTCCTTCGATGAGATGCTGGCCGCGAAGTTCCGTGCAGGTTGTGGTGAGCGCTTCGATATGGCGTGCGATCACGCTGTCAGTCATCTGCACCGCCGGGTCTCGGTCCCCAATAAGGAACACGGCCGGCACATCGAGCGCGGCACCAGTCCATAGTTCGGCGAGCTCCCAATTTGCCTGGTGGTTGCGCAGCACGTTGAGCGGATTGGCGAACCCTGACTTGGCGTAGGCCCGGAAGTAGTTCTCGAACTCGCCCTTGTTGAGATGCGGAGGTCGTCCTGACGGCACCCCATCGCTCCGTGGCAAGTCATTCTTTGGAACCACGTCGTCCGGTCCACCGGTTGTCAGCCCGCCGCATGACGCCCATTGGATGCGACGAATCGCATCGATCGGATCGGCGTGCAGGCTTGCCTCGTAGTCGGCGTCGTGGGCCCGAACGAGCTCGACGATGCCCGCGTCGGACCCGCCAGCATTCACTTCGTCGAGCAGGCTGACATCGGTGCGCATGACATAGGGCGTGCTCAGCATCGCCACGCCGCGCACTCGATCGGGATGCGCCAGCGCCGTCGTCGCGGCGACCCATGCGCCCCAGTCGTGGCCCACGAGTACTGCGTCGTGCGCGCCGTCAGCATCGAGCAGGCCGACGACATCGCCAACCAGGCGGTCCATCCGATAGGCCTCGACGCGCTCAGGCGCTGCGCTCCAGCCATGGCCCCGCTGATCGGGAGCGAGTACCCGGTAGCCGGCCGCAGCGAGGGATCGGATCTGGTGGCGCCACGCATAGCCCATCTCGGGAAAGCCGTGGAGCAGGACCACAGTGGGATCTCCCGGTTGACCGGCCGAGCTCACCGACAGCCGAGTGCCTGCTGCACCGTCTCCGCCATCTATGTCGCTCGCTACACCCGTGTCGACGTCGGAAATACGGACCGTGACCGAGGTCTCATCCATCGGCGAGACACCGTGGGAATAGGTCGCCCCTTGGCGTCGTTCGACGTGTCTGCATCCACCCACTGGCTAGCACCTCCTCTTGGCACCGCGCCAAGGGGGCGAAGCCAACCACTCTCATGAGGAGAACCAGCAATGTTGTTTCGTTCGTCTGATCTGCTCGCCGACTTCGAGCGCCTAACCCGGGGCCTCAACCTGGGTTCGGAGTTCGACGAGGTCGTCGACAACCTCTCCAACGGCTTCAAGGCCGCTGGGGAGTCCAACAAATTCGCCACTCCTGGCGTCGATGCGGTCTCCACCGCATCGGGCTACGAGTTCTACATCGACCTTCCTGGCGTCGACCCCAGCTCGGTAGAGCTGACCGTCGACGGACGAGTCGTCACGATCACCGCAAGCCGCGAATTCGCCGTCGCTGACGACGCTGAACTCGTACATGCGGGCCGTCGCCACGGCTCGGTCAGCCGGTCCTTCCGGTTGGGTCCCGATGTCGATGCCGAGGGCTTGAGCGCTCGCTCCGAGCACGGCGTCTTGATTGTGACCGTCCCCAAGATCGAAGCGCCCCAGCCGCGCAAGATCGAGATCACCACCACGGACTGACCCTCGACGGCCGCTCACTACCGGCGGCCCGACAGATGTTCAGCATCTGAGAACATCCAGCTACAGAGCAGCCCGGCGTGTGCAGACGCCGGGCTGTTTCGCGTTGCAGCGAGGCTGGCTAGAGATTCACGACCGGCGAGGTGAGGGTGCGGTTGATACCGGGCACCTTCTGCACGCTGCTCACGACCATGCGCCCGAGTTCGTCCATCGTGTCCGCCGAGGTCTTGGCGATGACGTCGTAGGGGCCGGTCACCACATCGACGGCATCGACGCCGGCGATCTCAGCAATCGCCGATGCCACCGCGGCTGCCTTGTCCATCTCGGTCTGGATGAGCACATAGGCACTGACGGTCATGATGGCGACTCCTGCGATTGGTCAAGGGCCGCATTGATTGGTTAGGCCCGCTGGTGCGCACACTAACCACGGAGCCGCTCGGGGCGCTACCAGATTGCCGCCGGTAGGGCTCAGGCGACGACCGGTGCGGCGTCGAGGAACATCGCCCGGATCGCCAGGCCCGTGATGAACAGGCTGCCGCCTCCGTACAACAGGTAGCGGATGTGGCTGAGCTGCGAGCGGTAGCCGTAGAGGATGGCGACGCCGATCAGGCAGAGGAAGCCGTAGAAGGTGTGGAACTCGGGCGGGTCGCCTTCGAGTTGCCCCAGGCGGGCCACACCGAGCGCCACCTCGACAAAGATCAGCACCTGGGCGACGGTCACGAACGGCCAGAGCGCTCGATGCCGTGCCGGTTGCAGCCAGTGCGCGGCCAGGCACCAGGCGCCGGCGAGGCCGTTGGCGATCACGACGACCCACGCGCCGATGGTGTGCAGATCAGCAAGCATTGCGGTGCCGGTCAGTCGAAGATCGAGGTGGCGAAGTCGCCTTGGCGATCGTTGCTCGCCTCGTGGCGAGCGGCGTCGACGAGCCACTCGGTGCCAAAGGCCTGAGCGAACGCGACATCGTCCATGGCCAGGAAGAAGCTCTCGTCGGTGATCTGGCTGGCGTGCGCCGCCAGGCTGGCCCGCTTGCGGTCAAGCGCCGCGCGCACATCGATGGCGTGGGTGATCTCGCTTGCGGGCATGCCGAACGCTTCGGTGTCGACTCGATCGTCGTCTTCGAGGTCTTCGTCGCCGATAGCCCCGGATGCACGCATCTCGTCGATCGCGTTGCGGTTTGCGGTTGCCCAGAAGACGCGCTCGACGCCGGCGATCTCGGCGGCGCGGGCGCCGACGGTGTGGACCTTGAGGTGATCTGGGTGCCCATAGACACCGTGCGGGTCGTAGCCGACAAGGATGTCGCACTCGTACTTCGACAGCAGGGCCGCCATCTGCTCGCTGGCTGCCTCGAGGTCGGCCTGCCAGAAACAGGTCGGATCGTCGTTGGATGGCTCGCCGACCATGCCCGAGTCTTTGTAGCCCAGGAACTCGAGCGCCTCGACGCCGAGCAGGTCACACGACTGCTTGAGCTCTTGCTCGCGCCGGTCACCCAGCAGCTCGCCCGGTTCCAGCACGCCATCGGCGGGCTCGCCCATCTCGCCACGGGTCGCGCAAACGAGCACGACGCGGTGTCCCGCGTCGGACATGAGCGCCATGGTCCCGCCGGTCGAGATCGCCTCGTCGTCGGGGTGAGCGTGGAAGAAGACCAGGTTCGCCATGAGCGAAGTCTCGCAGGTTGTCAGAAGATTCAGGCGCCAGACTCAGGCGCCAGACTCAGGCGCCGAACCTAGGCGCCGAACCTAGGCGATCGCTCCGGCGTCTCGCAGTGCGCTGATCTCGTCCGCTCCGAAGCCGAACGCTGTCAGCGTCTCGTCGGTGTTCTGGCCCGCATGCGGCGGGGAGTTCGGGGTCGAGGTCGGCGTGCCGCTGAATCGTGGTGCGGGAGCTGGCTGCGTGATCCCGTCGATGTCGATGAAGGTGCTGCGAGCCACGTTGTGCGGATGCGTCGGCGCCTCGTCGGGGTTCAGCACCGGCGCGAAGCAGATGTCGGTGTGCTCCATGATCTCGCACCACTCGTCGCGGGTCTTCGTCTTGAAGATGCCTGCAACCTTGGCCTTGAGCGCTGGCCACTGCTCGCGATCCATCTGGCGCGGAAGGTCAGCCGGGTCGAGCTCCATCTTCTCGAGCAGCAGTGAGTAGAACTGCGGCTCGATCGAACCGATCGAGACGTACTCGCCGTCGCTGCATTCGTAGACGTCGTAGAAGTGTGAACCGGTGTCGAGCATGTTCGTGCCGCGTTCGTCCTGCCACATGCCCGTTGCTCGCATCGTCGAGAACATCGATGCCAACACCGCGGCGCCATCGACCATCGCCGCATCGACGACCTGGCCCTTGCCGGTTGCCCGAGCGCTCACCAGAGCGGCGACCACACCGAAGGCGAGGAACATGCCGCCGCCACCGAAGTCACCGACGAGATTGAGCGGAGGCACAGGGCCTTCGTCCTTGCGGCCAATCATCGACAGCACGCCAGACAGGGCGATGTAGTTGATGTCGTGGCCCGCGGCGAGGGCGTACGGACCGTCTTGGCCCCAGCCGGTCATGCGGCCGTAGACAAGGGCCGGGTTGACGGCGAGACAGTCGTCGGGGCCGATCCCCATGCGCTCGGTGACGCCGGGGCGGAAGCCCTCGATCAGGATGTCTGACTCGGCGATAAGCCGCTTCATCATCTCGATGGCTTCGGGGTTCTTGAGGTCGACACCAATGGAGCGTCGGCCGCGCATCGACACGTCGATGTTGGGTCGGTCGGGGAACTCGGCGGGCACTGAGCCAGCTCGATCGACGCGAACGACGTCAGCGCCCATGTCGGCGAGCATCATTCCGCAGAATGGCCCGGGGCCGATGCCGGCGAGCTCGATGACCTTGACTCCTGCGAGCGGACCCATTGTGTTTTCTCCCGTGTGGTGGTGCTGAGGCCTGAGATTCAGGCTTTGGCGGCGTTGCGTGTCACACCGTCGACGACCTGGTCGACGAGTGCCTTAGGAACATCGTGGCCCATGCCGTCGATCAGAAGAAGTTCGGCGCCCGGAATGCAGGCTGCGGTGCGCTCTCCGCCGCTCGGAGTGACGAGCTGGTCGGCGGTTCCGTGAATGACGACGGTCGGCATGTTGAGGTTGGCCAGTGCGGCGTCGCGAGCTGGGCTGGCCACGATTGCGCAGGTCTGCCGGGCGGTGCCTTCGGTTTGGGCGCCGCCTACGCGGTCCCAGCTGGCTGCGAGCGAGATCGCCATCTCTTCGGGGTCGTAGTGCTCGGGACTCGCCCACACACGGATGTTCTCGATACCAGCAGCGATCATTGCCTCGCGGGTGTCTTCGGCTGGCGGCGACATGATGGCGGTCAGGGCTGCGGGTGTCGGCTGACCGACGTCGGAGGCTCCGGTGGTGCTCATGATCGAAGCCAAAGTCAGCACACGTTCCGGGTGGCTGATCGCCAAGGACTGGGCAATCATGCCGCCCATCGAAATGCCGACGACGTGGGCGGCTTCGACCCCAACGGCGTCGAGCACTGCGGCTGCGTCGTCGCCCATGTCGGACAGCAGGTACGCGATCTCAGGCTGCTGGCCAGTGAGCAGGGCTTCGAGCACGGCACCCGCGTTTGAGGGCGCTCCGTCGAGCATCGTGGAGAGACCTCGGTCCCGGTTGTCCATGAGGATCAGCCGGTATTGGGCGGCGAGCGGTTCGATGAAGTGGTCGGGCCAGTCGATGAGCTGCATGCCGAGGCCTGGAATGAGCAGCATCGGCGGACCGGCCGGGTTGCCGACAAGTTCGTAGTAGAGGTCGATGCCGTCGCGCGTCGCAACGTTCGATTCAGCAGTTGGAGCCATCGGGACAGTCAAGCAGGCGCAGCGCTGTCCGGGTCACATGCGCCAATCACATGCGCCAATCACATGCGATTGAGTAGCTCGGTCTTCTTGGTTTGGAACTCGGCTTCGGTGATCACGCCCCGCAGCCGGAGCTGATCGAGCTGTTCGATCTGTTCGGGGATCGAGAGCGCCGCGGGAGCCGCCGGTGCGACCGCAGCAGCATGCGCTTCGGCCATCGCCGTGAACTCTTGGCTCTTGTTGATCTCCATCGCCCGGTAGATCTCTTGTTGGATCAGGTTCGGTCGGCGCACGTTGTGGAAGTCCTGCTGGCCGCCCTCGCCCGCGGACTCGACGGTGAGGTCGCCGCTTCCGACCATCCGTTCGAACAGCGACTGGTTGAAGAAGACGGTGTTGATGCGTTCGAGGGGAATCTCGATGCCGGTCTTTGAGATCACGCCGGTGCGATGCACGAGTCGGTCGGTCGTGATGACGAAATTGTTGCCGTTCCACACGAGCCATCGCCACGCCAGGTTCAGCACGGCCAGCACGAGCAGCGCCGCAATGATGAACAGCACGACTTGGGGCGCGCCGAAGCCAGCTGCGATGCCCGCCACGATGAGGACGGCAACCACGATCGCGACCTGCGGGGTGACGAACCACCAGTGCGGGCGTAGGTCGAGCAGGATCTCTTCGTTGGCGTTGAGTAGCTTCCGATCGAAGCCCATAAGCGCTGGCCTTGGTCAGCGAACGCTGTCGCGGTTCGCCATCGCTTCGAGCAGTGCGAGCGCCATCGTTGGTTCGGCCTTGAGCGCGGCTGCGAGGGCCGGGCGTCCGAGTGCGAAGACGGTCGACTCGGTGACCGCGTTGACGTCGGCGTTGCGGGGCTCGTTGCGGAGCAAGGCCATCTCGCCAACGAAGTCGCCTGAGCCGAGGCGTGCGACCTTTGCGCCGTCACGGACGACGTCGACGTCGCCTTCGAGGATCAGGAAGAACGCGGCGCCCTTGCTCCCCTGCTTGATGGGGGTTGCGCCCTCCTTCCACGGGAGGACTTTGCCGAGCTTGGCGATCGTGCGCCGTTGCTTGAGCGTTGCCTGAGAGAAGAGTGGGACGCCCGCCAACTGTTCTGCCAATGCCTTGTCTGAGGGTGCTGAAGCCATGGCCGCCGATCCTAGGTCACGGCGGCGCTGCCACGTGCCGAACCTGCGATTGCCTGCAAGGGCCGAACCTGCGATTGCGAAGAGAATCAGTCCCAGCCGAGTTCGTGGAGGCGGTCGTCGTCGATGCCGAAATGGTGGGCGACTTCGTGGACGACGGTGATGAGGACTTCGTCGCGCACCTGTTCGTGGGAGTCGCAGATCGCGCAGATGCCTTGGCGGTAGATGAAGATCCGGTCGGGGAATTCGCCCATGCCGTATTGGTCGCGTTCGGTGAGGGGCACGCCGTCGTAGAGGCCGAGCAGGTCGGCGGGGTCGCCATGTTCTTCGACGAGAAATACGACGTTGTCGATGAGGGCGAAGAGGTCGTCGGGGATCAGGTCGATGGCTTCGCTGACGAGCGCTTCGAAACGTTGCACCGGGACATCGATCATGCGTTGTCAGCTTGCCACAGCGACCAACCGGAGCGGTCCTGGCCTGTCACACCGGGCAGGTAGGGTCGGCCGTCATGGATGACCGCTCCGACGAGTTGCTGGAAGGCCTCGATCAGACTCAACACGATGCGGTGTCATCGACCGGCAATCCGCTGGCGATTCTTGCTGGCGCTGGCAGCGGCAAGACCCGTGTACTCACGCGCCGCATTGCGCACCGTGTGTCGACCGGGTCGATGGATCCCCGTCGCACGATGGCGGTCACGTTTACCCGCAAGGCGGCGAGCGAGCTTCGTCATCGCCTGCGTGGCCTGGGGCTGCGTGACGACATCACGACGGGCACGTTCCACTCGCTGGCGTACGCCCAGCTCCACGAGCGTTGGGCCGAGCGCAATGTTCGCCCGCCCGAGATGCTCGACCGCAAGTTCGGCGTAATCGCTGGGCTGCTTGGTCGCCGCTCGGATACCTCGATGATTCTCGATGTGATGAGCGAGCTCGAATGGATCGTGGCTCGCAACATCCCGCTCGACGCGTATGCGTTCGAGGCCGATCGCCATGGCCGTACATCGCCGCTTCCGCCGGCGGATCTCATCCAGACGGCCAAGCGGTACAACGAAGAGAAGCGTCGCATGCGCGTCGTCGACTTCGATGATCTGCTCACGCTGGCGATCCGTGACATCGAGACCGACCCCGAGTTCGCTTCGATCATTCGTTGGCGCCATCGCCACCTGTTCGTTGACGAGTTCCAAGACGTCAACCCGTTGCAGTTCCGATTGCTGCAGGCATGGCTCGGCAACGAGCCAGATCTCTGCGTGGTCGGCGACCCGAATCAGGCCATTTATGCATGGAACGGTGCCGACTCGTGGTACCTGCGACGGTTCGAGAAGCACTTCCCCAGCGCGACGGTCATCAAGCTCGGGCATAACTATCGGTCGACGCCTGAGATCATCACTGCGGGCCACGCCGTGCTCCCGAAACCCGACCGCGAGGCGGAACCGCCTGCGACAGACCGAGCATCGGGCGAGGATCCGGTCATCGTGCGCCATGCCGACGCCGACACCGAAGCAGTCGCCATCGCCCGGGCCTTGCGCGATCACACCAAGCCGGGCACGGCGTGGTCACAACAGGCCGTGCTGGTCCGCACCAATGCCCAGGTCGCGCTCTTGGCGACGGCGCTGGAGCGAGCCCGGATTCCACACCGGGTCCGAGGCAAGTCGGCGCTGGTGGACACGCCCGAGGTCAAGACCTTGATGCGTCAGCTGCGCCAGACCATCGTGCCGTTGACCGAGGCGCTGCCTGATCTTCGAGCTGCGATCCAGCCATCAGGCGATGTTTCCTCCGGCGCGGGTGGCGGCGGTGCCGATGTGTCGACCGCCGAAGCGGAGCGGCAGCGAAACCGCGAAGCCCTCTTCCAGCTCGCGACCGATCATGCGGCGTCGTTCCCGAACGCAAGCGGCATCGACTTCGCCAACTGGCTCGCCGCCACGGCTCGCAAAGAAGCGTTCGATGTCAGCGTCGATGCCGTCGATGTCATGACGTTCCACGCGGCCAAGGGTCTCGAGTGGAATGTCGTGCACCTCGCCGGGCTCGAGTCGGGCTACGTGCCGATTGCCCAGGCCAATGGTCCGGCGGCTCTCAGCGAAGAACGCCGCTTGCTGCATGTCGCCATCACTCGCGCACGAGACAAGGTCTTGCTGAACTGGGCCGAACGGCGAACGTTTGGGCAGCGGTCCTCCAAGCGGAACCGGTCGCCGTACTTGGACCACATCGATGGCGGCGACGGCTCAAGCGCGGGCTTCGATGCCCAGCCAGAGACGCGCAAGAACCGGGCCAAGCAAAATCTGTCCAAGATGCGCGACAACCTCGAGAACTCCGAGCCCGACTCACCGCTGTATCTCGAGCTCAAAGAATGGCGGTTGGCGACGGCGCAAGAGAACGACGTGCCGGCCTACGTGGTCTTCAACAACAAGACACTGGCCGAGATCGCCGAAGTACAGCCGACGACCGAAGAAGAGCTGTTGTCGTGCAGCGGTGTCGGCCCAGCCAAGATCAGCAAGTACGGCGACGAAGTGCTGGACCTCATCCGCAACCGCTAGAGATCGAACGGCATGAGCACGAGGACGACGGTGGCGTCGCAATCGCGCAGGATCCGTTCGACGGTGTGACCCAGGAACGGCTGGCCTTCGGGGCGGCGCAGGTTCGCGCCCATAACGACCAGGTCGGCTTCGAGTTCTTCGACCAGCGCCAGGATCTCTTCGGCCGGGTCTCCGTTACGCAACGACGTCTTCGGCTCGACGCCAAGTTCTGACGCCATCGCGGTCGACTGATCGAGGAGGCGACGTCCGGTGGCTTCGTTCGCGAAGTGCTCGCGCATCGGGTGAATCAGGTCGCCGATGATCCCGCTATCACTCGTCGACGTGACATGGGTCAGGTTGACCGCCGTACCCAAGTTGCGGCCGATGTTGAACGCAATCTCGCTGGCCGCACGAGAGGCCGGTGTACCGGCGACCGGCACAACGACCTTGGCGAATGCCGCAGGTAACCCGCGGGCACCCAGGTTGTGGGCCCGGCGGACGAGCACGACCGGGATCCGACTCATCGACAGCACGTCGTCGACGAGGTTCGAGATGATGACCCCTTCTTCGTCTTTCTCGTTGGCGCCGAGGCCGATGACGCCGAACCCCAACGCGCTCTCGTCGATGATCCGATCGGCGATGTCGGTAGCGGACACTTCGGTGGTTCGGATCTTGCGGTGCTCGACCTCGCGGCCGTAGAGCGTGTTCATCAGCGGGTCGACGTTGACCTCGTCGGGATCGACGCCGGTCGTCAGAACGGTCGCCGCTGACTCTTCGGGCCACGCGAAATGCAGCACCTGGGAGGCAGCGATCGAAGCGGGCTTGCCGTTCGACGGGATCAGCAGGCGCGAGGAACGAACGACGATGTTGCGCTCAAGCGCGGCTTCGCGTTCGAGCCGGGCGACTTCGTCGGCCGAGCCTTCCCAGCCCCGCACGACAAGCCGAAGGCCGATCGACGCGATCACGCTCGTCACGACGGGCACCAACACGATTGCCGTGAACGCGACGGTGTTGAAGACCCCAACGGCGGCTCCGACCGTCGCGATGACGATCTCGAGCGCGCCACGCGCATTGAGGCCTGCGCCCAGCGCAAGCGCTCCTCGTTTCGAACGACCGGCGAGGCGAGCGCCGACGTACGCACCGATGAACTTGGCCACGACGGCCACCACGATGATGACGAGCGTCCACAGGATTGCCGTGCGATTGCCGAGCTCGCGAAGATCGACGCGCAGACCAGCGGTGGCGAAGAAGATCGGGGCGAAGAAGCCGTAGGTCAGGCCCTCGATCAGGTGCAGGGTTTCTTCGTGTTGGAAGCGGCTGCGGTGCAGCACGACGCCAGCGACGAACGCACCAAGCACGGCCTCGACGCCCAGGCGTTGCGTGACGACACCGAATGCGAGCATCGAGACGATGGCGACCGTCAGCGCGCCGGAGACGCCTGCATCGCGTCGGCGAAGCTGACGCAGCGACGCATCGACGACTCGTTGGCCAAGCGTCATGGCAACGCCGACGAAGATCAGGATCGGGACGACCGTGCTCAAGACCTGGCCGACGCCGATCTCACCCGAGGTAGCTAGGCCCGTGAACACGCCGAGCAACAACCAGCCGATCACGTCGTTCGCCATGCCAGCGGCGACGGTGATCTGGCCGAAATCTCGGCGCATCAAGCCGAGTTCGCTCAGGATCTTGGCCACGACGGCCAGCGACGACACGCTCAAGGCCAGCGCGACGAACAGTGCGAAGTTCACCCGCTCTGCACCAGCAGCGACGAAGACGTCCGGCAGCACGTAGCCGACGACGAGGCCGCCGATCAGCGGCAGGATGAGCGAACCAGCGGTGACCAACGCTGCTGGTCGACCGAGCTTGCGGATGAGGTCAAGGTCGGTCTCAAACCCGGTGACGACCAGAAGCAGTGCGACGCCTACCCAAGCGATGCCAAGCAGCGCGGCGGACTGGACTTCTTCGTGGCCCTCGTTCAGGAACCAGTTGAAGCCGTCGGGCCACACCGTGCCGAACACCGATGGGCCGAGCAACAGTCCAGCGCCAAGCTCGCCGATGACGCCGGGCAAGCCGATCTTGCGCATCATCCAGCCGAGCGTCCGCGCAAAGACGACGATGACGAAGAGCTGTACCCAGAACACGAGGAGCTCGTGCTCCTCGATGGGGATGAGTTCAGCCACGGGTCGCTCTACCCGACGGGGTTGCGCGACAAAGGCAATTCAGAGAGCTGATCGCGACAGTCTCGCAGACCGGGTCCGTAGAGATGCGACCCGCATCATTGCCACTCGTGCATTCGGCGGGAACACAGGCACCCGGCTCAGATATCGAAATCGGCGTAGAGCGGCACGTGATCGCTGGGCTTGTTGCCGTCCCACGCCTTGCGGCCGTTGCGATCGACCAGTGCGCCTTGGAGCGTTGCGAGCAGCGGGTCCGTTGCGAGGATCAGGTCGATGCGAATGCCTTGGCGCTTGTGGAAGCGGCCAGCTGTGTAGTCGTAGTACGTGAACAAGCCGTCAGCGTCGGGATAGAGCTCGCGGAAGGTGTCCGTCAGGCCCCAGTCTTTGACGGCGGTCAACGCGTCGCGCTCGGGCGCAGTCACGTGGGTCGCACCTTCGAACGCCTTGCGGTCCCACACGTCGTTGTCTTCGGGCGCAATGTTGAAGTCGCCGAGCAATGCCAGCGGCTGCTTCGGGTCGTGATTCGCGTCGAGGTGCGCCCGCAGCCGGCCGAGCCACTCGAGCTTGTAGTGATAGTGGTCATGGTCGACCTCGCGGCCGTTCGGGATGTAGAGCGAAGCGACGCGCACGCCGCCGCAGGTCGCCCAGACGGCTCGGGCTTCTTCGTACTTGTCAGCGCCATCTTCGAAGTCGGTGACGACATCGTCGAGGCCGACGCGGCTCAAGATGGCAACGCCATTCCAGCGGCCTTCGCCGTGGTGCACGCTTTCGTAGCCCAATGCGGCGAACGCGTCGGTCGGGAACGCATCTTGTTCGAGCTTGGTCTCTTGCATGCACACCACATCGGGTTGCAGGCGTTCGAGCCACTCTTCAACCCGAGGTAGTCGGGCATTGAGCGAGTTCACGTTCCAGCTGGCGATCCGCATCGGCGGCGAGCCTACCTGGCTCGGAGACACGCTGTTCGAGGCCGAACTATGGTTCTCGCATGGGATCGCTACCTCAGCGACGTCCGACCGACTGGGACTGGTTGCGGGCCGAAGTTGCCTCGGCACTCGATGGGTTCATCGCTCAGTTCGATGGGCTGACCGGAGACGAGCGCGTACCCAACCTTGATTGGACGGTTGCGGAACTCGGAGCGCACCTCGCTTCGCTCCCCGGTGTCTATGCGGAGCAGCACGACCTCGGCGCGGCGTTCGAACCGCCCCAGGACTGGGCGCAGTTCTCGATTGACTCTCGAGCTTCGATCCCAACCGATGATCTCGGGGTCGTGGCCGAGCAGATGCGAACCAACATCGCCGGGTTCGTCGATGGCATCGATGACCCCAAGACGCCACGTTGGCTCTACGGGTACGAAACCACCGACGGCAACGTGGCGGCAGCGATCCTCGTCGAGCTGATCATGCATGGTCAGGATCTCGGTCGTCTGACCGGAGCCAAACCGGTGCTGGGACGTGACCATGCCCACGCTGGCCTGCCCAACGTGATGGCAATTGCGCCCTCATTCATCGACCAGGAAAAGGCCCGTCGAGTGGCAGGCACCTACCACTTGGGATTCCGGGGCAACGGCGGCGATTGGACCTACACGGTTTCGCCCGAAGGTGTGTTGACGGTGACCGAGGGGCGACCTGACCGTGCCGACGCCCGCATGAATGCGGATCCGGCGGCATTCCTGCTCGTCTCGCTGGGGCGACTGAACCCCTATGTCGCTGCGCTCAAGGGCCAATCGATCGCCTACGGACGCAAGCCGTGGAAACTGAAAGCACTCGGTGAGGTCACCGTCGAGGGCGTCTAGCGCTCAATTGGCACCGCCTATCCCCTGCTGATTCCGCGGCACCAATTCTGCCCTATCTGGGACAGGCCTTTTGCCCTCCCCCTAGGCTTGTGTCATGACTGGTACTCCGGCCGACTCGTCGCGCCACCCGGGCCCCAATGCGTGGCTCCTCGAAGAGCTCCGCGATCAATTCGAGCGCGACCCGGCTCGCCTCGATGATGACTCGCTCACCTTCTTCGCAACCGGCGACGCGCCTGCGAATGGCACGAGTCCCGCCACGACGACGGGCACGAGCAATGGCGCCGCCGCGCCCGCAGCGCCAGCTCCAGCTGCTGCAACCCCGCCGCCAGCTCCAGGTCCTGCTCCGGCGGCTCCCGCTGCACCTGCTCCTGCCGCTGCAGCACCCGCTCCCACCGCCCCTGCAGCTGCAGCAGCTGCTCCGACTCCTGCCGCCGAACCAGCAGCTGAGCCAGAGCCAGAACCGGGCGATGTGCTCCGTGGCGCCGCGGCCGCGATCGTCAACAACATGGAAGCCAGCCTCGGTGTGCCGACGGCGACCAGCTTCCGTGACGTGCCCGCGAAGATGCTCGAGTCGAATCGCCGCATCATCAACGGCCACCTGCGCCGCAACCGCCTCGGCAAGGCCAGCTTCACGCACCTGATCGCCTGGGCCGCAGTTCGAGCCATCGCCGATCACGTACCCGCAATGAACTCGACGTTTGCCGAGGGTTCTGACGGCAAGCCACGCATCGTGCGCCACGAGCACATCGGCCTCGGCGTCGCGGTCGACGTCCACAAGTCCGACGGCACCCGCACGCTGCTCGTGCCGACGCTGCGCGATGTCGACACGCTCGACTTCCGTGGCTTCGTCGACGCATACGACGCACTGATCGCCCGCGCTCGCATCAACAAGCTCACGATGGACGACTTCGGCGGAACCACCGTGTCGCTCACGAATCCCGGCGGCATCGGCACCGTCCAGTCCGTGCCGCGCCTCATGCCGAACCAGGGCGTCATCGTCGGCGTCGGCACGATTGCGCTGCCCGCCGAGTGGCAAGCCGCTGATCCTCGCACGATCGCTGATCTCGGCATCTCCAAGATCGTCACGATCACGAGCACGTACGACCACCGCATCATCCAGGGCGCTGAATCGGGCGAGTTCCTCAAGGCCATGTCCGAACTCCTCGTCGGTGAGCACGGCTTCTACGACGACCTCTTCGAGTCACTCGGCGTGCCGTACACGGCGATCAACTTCAACCCCGACCGCTCCACCACCACGACCGACGAGGCCCTGCTCAAGCAGATCCAGGTCAACCAGTGCGTGAACATGCACCGTGTCCGCGGCCACCTCATCGCCGATCTCGATCCGCTCAACCTGCGTGAGACCCCAGGCGACCTCGACATCGACCCCGAGACCTACGGCCTAACGGTCTGGGACCTCGACCGCGAGTTCCTGCACACCGACTACGCCTCGGCTGGCAAGTCGGCGCCTCGCAAGATGATCCTGCGGGACATCCTCGGCGAGATGCGCAATGCGTACTGTCGCACCGTCGGCATCGACTACATGCACATCCAGAACGCCGAAGAGAAGCGTTGGATTCAGCAGAGCGTCGAAGGCGTCAACCGCGAACCCGACCAGGGCGAGAAGCGCCACATCCTCGAACGCCTCAACGCCGCCGAGGCGCTCGAGAGCTTCCTCGACCGCAAGTACCCCGGCACCAAGCGCTTCGGTATCGAAGGCGGCGAGTCCGCCATTCCGATCCTCGACGCCATCTGTGGCGATGCCGCCGACGCCGAACTCGGCCAGATCGTGTTGGGCATGGCCCACCGCGGCCGCCTCAACGTGCTGGTCAACATCGTGGGCAAGACCTACGAGAAGATGTTCCGCGAGTTCGAAGTCGGTGTCGAAGAAGACTCGATCCAGGGCAGCGGCGACGTCAAGTACCACCTGGGCATGGACGACGTGTTCACGTCGCGCCACGGCAACTCGATCCCGAT
>CALDGN010000051.1 GCA_937942965.1 uncultured Acidimicrobiales bacterium
GCCCTGGAGGGAGGGCCGACCCTCAACGGTCAGTTCCTTGCCGCCGATCTCGTCGACGAAATCCTGCTCAGTGTGAGCCCGCTCGCCGTTGGCGGCACGGGCTCTCGCTTGGCATCAGGTCCGCCTCTCGGCCCCGATCACCGCTTCCGCCTGGATCGGGTGCTCCGAGGCGATGACTTGCTGTTCGTTCGCTACGTGCGAGACCGCTCAGCCTGATCGAGCGATCGCTTGATCGGATCAGCTTGATCCAGTGAGTCCGGACAGGTCAACGACGAGTCGCTGACCGACGGTCAGCTCGGCGAAGCCATTTGCCGCCTGTAGTTCGGAGGCGAATGACTGTGGGTGGTCGACACCCAACTCGGCGGCAATACCGGCGTAGGTGTCACCGGGGCGCACGACGTGCACAACGGGAGCCGACTCGTCGGTCACCGTTGAGGTAGGACCGAAGCTGGTGAGCGACAGCCCAGCGAGCTGGCTGACCAACAGCACCACGGCGGTCAATGCAAGGGCGATCGCGAAGCGACGGCGGCGGTACACCTCGACCATCGGGTCAACCTGGGCAGCGGGCACATCGACGTGCACGGCACCCTCGATGACCTCGAGGTGGGGGCGATCGAACCAGCGGTCCATCGCTGCTTCAGATGCCAGAGGGGCGTCAAAGGGATTGGGGAGATCGAGAACCGGATCGTTGGCGAAGGCGGTAGCAGTCATGTGTGCATTGTTCCTGAGGGGTGTGACAGTCCCGGATGGAGCTCGGAGGCTCGAACCAGAGGTTCTGGGGACATATCGGCGGTGGGTCGAAGAGATGCTTGACTTCGAACGGGCGTTCGGCGAACATGTATTCGACGCACATACGTTCGATGCCTGGTCATCCTAAATCGAACACCCGTTCGATTGCAACCCGAACATCTCAACCGAGGGCTTGTGCAGCCCAAACACCTCAACCTCTCCGGAGCATTCCGTGGCTGAAAACCCCGCAAACCACAAGCTGTCCAAGCGCCAACAGGACATTCTTGAGTTCATCGCTGATCAGATGCGTGAGCGCGGATTCCCGCCCTCGGTGCGCGAAATCGGCGAGGCCGTTGGTCTCACGTCGCCCTCGACGGTCCACTCCCATCTGGCAACGCTGCAGAAGCACGGCTTCTTGCGTCGTGACCCCGACAAGCCTCGTGCGATCGAAGTTCGCTACGACCCTCGGTCGGGCGCTATCGCCGACAAGGCAACGGTGTGCCACGTTCCCCTCGTTGGTGATGTCGCCGCCGGTACCGACGTGCTGGCCCAGACCAACGTCGAAGAATTGGTCCCATTGCCGGCCGACCTGACCGGCGAAGGCGAACTGTTCATGCTGCGAGTCCGTGGCGACTCGATGATCGATGCCGGCATCTTCGACGGCGACTTCGTTGTTGTACGAGTGCAGCCGACCGCCGACATCGGCGAGATCGTGGTTGCCGGGATCCCTGGCGACGAGGGCACCGTCAAGACGCTGTCCGCAGTCGAGCCGGACCGCGTTGTCCTTCAGCCACAGAACCCGAGCCTCGAGCCGATGGTCTTCTCCCCCGACGAAGTCACCATCTACGGCCGTGTCGTGACGGTGCTCCGCAAGCTCTAGCTGACTGCGGCGCGTGGCACCTGGGCCACGCGCACGGCAGCCGGAATGACCGGGATCTCGTCTTCGGGCAGCGGTTGCATCCATTGCTTGCGGGCCAAAGCGGCTTCGATGTAGGGCGCAAGCTCGGCTTCCTTTGCGGCGAGGCGTTCAGCCTCGCCGGCATGGAATTCGGGCATGACCTGGTCAGCGAACAGTTCGAGCGATTCGCAGATGTGTTCGTGCTGGTTCCGGCCGGCCTGTTGGATGAAGATCAGCTGGTCGACGCCTGTGGCGGCAAGATCACGGATGTGGCGGCGCGCATCGGCTGGATTACCGATCGCCGATGAATAGCGATCGCCGTAGCTTGCCGCCTTGGCGAGATAGTCCTCGACCGCATTGGGGCCGGCCTTCCGCTTGAAGTCTTCCCAGAGCGTCGTGCGACCTGGGGTCTGGTCGAGCGTGACCATGGCAGAGATTGCGTAGCGGAAGAACTCGAAGCTTTCGCGGCCGCGACGGATGGCGACATCACGGTCCTCGTGGAGGCTGAAGCCAGTCACGAGCGCAATGTTCGCGTTGACTGTGTGGCCGAGCGGTACGCACCGATCGCTCTTGATGATGTCGTAGTAGGTCTGCACCCAGTGTTCGGCTTCGGCCGGATCGACGAATGAGAACGCCAGTGCGCCCAGGCCGTTCTCTGCCGCAACCTCGATGGTTTTGCGGTTCGTGCACGCGATCCACATCGGCGGATGCGGCTTCTGGCTCGGCTTGGGCAGCACATTGCGGCACGGCATCGAGAACGATTCACCGTCGTAGCCCGGATACGGATCCAGCGCCATCATGTTGGCGATCTCACGGCCCGCTTCGAGGCTCATCGTGCGCTTCTGCTTGGCCGGCACGTCGAAGCCGCCAAGTTCGTGGCGGGTTGCGCCTTCGCCGATCCCGAACTCGACGCGGCCACGCGAGATCAGGTCAAGCGTCGAGATTTCCTCGGCGACCCGAGCCGGGTGGTTGTAGGGCGCAGGCGTGTGCTTAATGCCGTGGCCGATGCGAATGCGTTCGGTGCGAGCCGCACACGCGGCGAGGAACACCTCTGGGGCTGACGAGTGCGAGTACTCGTCGAGGAAGTGGTGCTCGACGGCCCACACGTTGTCGATGCCGAGCTTGTCGGCCAGCACGACCTGGTCGATGGCGTCGTTGAGCAGCTTCTCTTCGTCACCGTCGGCCCAGGGTTTGGGCAGCTGGTGTTCATAGAAGATCCCGAAGCGCATTATCCGTTCCCCCTGATGAGCGGCTGTCTTCGACGCTAGGTGACAGAGGGGCTGAGCCCAAGCAGCGACGCGGGAACCGGCGGAGTGCTGTGGCTACCAGCCTGGCGCGCTGCTCAGCCGATCGGCGACGAGCCGAAGTTGGTCGGTCGGTTGGACCACGGCAATACGGATATGGCCTGCGCCGGCTTCGCCATAGAACTCGCCGGGGCTCACGAGCGCACCGCCGTGCTCGGCGAGCCAGCGGGTGAGTGCCCACGCATCGCCATCGGGGGCGGGTACCCACAGGTAGAACCCGCCCTCGGGCATGTCGACGGGAAGCCCGCTCGCCCGCATGACGTCGGCCATGAGTTCGAGACGCTCGTGGTACAGCCCACGCTGCACGTCGACGTGGTCGTCATCGCCGAGCGCAGCGATTGCGGCATGTTGCACCGGGCCCGGGACCATGTTGCCCGAGTGCTTGCGGATCTCGGAGAGGTACCAGACGAGGTCGGGGTCTCCGGCGTAGAAGCCGAAGCGAGCGCCAGCGAAGTTCGATCGCTTCGACAGCGAATGGAGTGCCACGACACCCTCGAGTCCGTGTTCGAGGATCGTGCGACCGGCGCGGAATCGATCTTCGGGTACGTCGCCCCACGTGAACTCGATGTAGCACTCGTCGCTCAACACGGGGATGTCTCGGGAGCGCCCCCATTCGGCGGCCGCTTCGAGATCGTCGACGGCGCCAGCAGGATTGCCCGGGGTGTTCACCCACAGGCAGAGCGCTCGTTCTGCATCAGCGGGATCGATCGCGTCGAGGTTGATACGCCACGCATCGTCGACGGGCACAGCGACCGAGCGCAGCCCGGCGAGTTCGGCGCCCATGGCATAGCTCGGGTACGAAATCGCCGGATACAGGACCGTGTCGAGATCAGGTCGGCGTAGGTGGAGATATCGCGGGACAGTGACGACGAACTCTTTGGTTCCGATCGTGGCCGCGATGGCCGATGCAGGCACAGCGGCGCCGAAACACCGCTCGAGCCATGCTGAGCTGGCTTCGCGAGCTGCTGGGAGGCCGATCGACGGTGGGTAGCCCCGCTCAGCATTGGACCCACCAAGCGCAGCGACAGCGGCGGCCGGAGGCGGGTCAAACGGTGTGCCGATCGAGAGGTCGACGAGACCACCCTCGAGGCGCTCACCCAGCGGCTTGTACTCGTTCAGGC
>CALDGN010000052.1 GCA_937942965.1 uncultured Acidimicrobiales bacterium
CCGATCGGGCCGACGAGCTGCTTCCTGCGTTCCTTGGCGCGTTGACCCGGGCAGGGGAGCGGCGCGACACCGTCACCAAGTTGCACGTCGTCGCCGATCAGGCCGACCGGATTCCCGACGCCTGGAAGCAGATGGTCACGATCGATCGCTCTGAGGGTGGCGTCGAAGAACCACAGACTTCGACGGTGGGCTGGGATCAGCTCGGCCACGAGTGGGAGTGGGAGAACTCACCCGAGGTCACGCTCGTAATCGTCGACTCGGTCGAACATGCCGTTGAGCTGTTCAACGGTCAATCGCCTCGGTTCGCCGCCAGCTTGGTGAGCTCGGATCCGGCCGCGCAGGCGGATTTCTTCAACCGGGTTGACGCTCCATTCGTCGGCGACGGGTTCACCCGCTGGGTCGACGGCCAATACGCGCTGGATCGTCCCGAGCTCGGGCTGTCGAACTGGGAGTTCGGCCGTCTCTTCGGCCGAGGTGGCGTGCTGTCCGGCGACTCCGTCTACACGGTGCGCAGCCGAGTGACCCAAGACGACCCCGCCATCGGCCGCTAGCGGATCCAGCGAGGTTGCCGCTGTCGCCTGTCCGGTGCGGTGTCTGACACCCGCACCCCGGCGGTGCTGGCGGTGCAACGTTTTGGCTGCGACCCCAGCAGGGGTGTGAAGACTGTCACACAGGAACCGCTTGCTTCATGTACGAAGCGCATCGTATAGTTAGCAACAGCTTCCCAAGCCCCCCAGGGAACACCCCCCACAAGTTCTCCCCTCCAGAAGGAACCACCATGATCAACGTCAGCGAAATCGCAGCATCCGCCGAAGAGCGTGTCCTCACCGGCGTCAAGGTCTCCCAGACCCTCGTCCTCGACGGCCTCAAGAACGCCGTCTCCCTCGCCGACAGGGTCATCCCTGAGAACGTCAGCGACCGCATCGAAGACCGCGCTGAGAACCTTCCTTCCGCAGCTCCCGTCGTCGCTAGCTACTTCGGCTTCGCCGGCAAGCTCCTTGACGCACAGCGCGAGTTCGTTGGCGAAATCGTTGAAATCTTCCAGCCAGCAGCTGCCCCCAAGGCTGCCAAGAAGGCCACGAAGAAGACCACCAAGAAGGCTGCCTGATCCCCCTCTAGGTTCGCCGAATTGGCGGGTGGGTGACACGTTGGTGTCATCCACCCGCCATTTCTTGTTTTGCGCTCGCACGTCGCACGCCCAACAAGTGGCATCCTGTCCCCATGGCTGAAGACGACTCCACCGACGCCGACTCCACCAAGAGCCGCACCGATCCCGTCGCTGCGTTCGGCGACTACCTGCGAAGCCAGCGCAAGCTTGCGCAGCTTTCGCTTCGCCAGATGGCGGACCTGACGAGCTTGTCGAACCCGTATCTGTCCAAGCTCGAGCGTGGTCTCCATCAGCCGTCGGTCTCGGCGGTGACCACGATCGCGAACGCACTTGGGCTTCCGGCCGACCAGGTTCTGGCCAAGGCCGCAGGTCTTGTGCCTGGGTTCGACGCTGGCCAAGCAGCCGAGAAGACCGTCACCACCGAGATGGCGATCAAGGGCGATCCCGAACTGTCTGACGACCAGAAGCTCGCGTTGTTGAGCGTGTACCGCAGCTTCGTCGATGGCGAATGAGCACACTGTCTGCTTCTAACGTTGCCACCTTTGACATCCGGGTTCGCTTCTATGAGCTCGATCCCTATGGCCACGTCAATCACGCCACGTACCTGCAGTACTTCGAGGCTGCCCGTGTGCATTGGTTGGCCGAGATGGGCCAGGGTCTCGACAAGCTCCAGGCCGAGGATTGCAACCTGGTCGTCACGACGGTCGCCTGTCGTTTCATCAGCCCGGCACTGCTCAACGAGACGCTGCGCATCGAGACCGGTCTGGTTGCGGCGAAGCGCGTGCAGGCCCAGTGGGCGCAAGCGGCGCTGCGTGTGAACGACGACGGCGACGACGAACTGGTAGCAACCCAGCGCATCAACTTTGCGACGGTGAATCAGGCCGGACGTCCGATCCGCACGCCGGCCACGCTGGTCGAGGCAATGGCCGACTTCCAGCTCCCCGACGGCTGGCACGGAAAGGCACTGCCCGACCTGGCGCTCTAGCTCTGGCGAGCAGGCGGCGAGCTGCTGTCCGCGAACTCCGAGTCGCTATGGTTTTGCCATGACGGCAACCGCCCCGAAGCCGACGCACGACGAGCTCGTTGCGACGATGACCGGTGGATTGGTTCGCGAGGTCAATGCATTCGCAGGCTCCGATCGGCTCCGGCCCGACGGACGCCCGAAGCCCGAGCTGCGGGCTGAACTCCGCAAGATCGCCGATGGGCGCAACGCACTCGCCGTTGTCTTCGCTCTCATCGCGCCGGTCGCTGTGCTCGTCGCCGTCACCCAGATCGGTGCGTGGTGGGCGTGGGTGCTCGCCTTCCCGATCATGTCGAGCCTGCAGCTGCGCATGTACATCCTCCATCACGAGGCCGCACACCGATTGCTGTTCTCGAACCGCAAAGCGAACGACCTGATCGGGATCAACACGCTTGGTTGGATCCCATGGGGGACCGGCAAGCACACCTATCGCCGGATCCACCAGGCACATCACCGCGACGAGTTTGGGCCGAACGAGCCCGACTTCTTGCTGTACAGCTTCTACCCGATCGTGCGTGACTCGTTCCGACGCAAGCTCCGCCGCGACGCCACCGGCGTGTCGGCATGGCGCCAAGTTCGACCACGGCTCAAGGGCTTGATGACCAAGGGTCGTCGTCGCACGCCGCTTCGCTTCTTCGGCATGCAAGCCGTCATTCTCGGCGTCTTCTTGGTGTTCGGTCAGCCGCTGCTGTGGTTCGTGCTGTGGATGCTGCCGTTCTTCACCTGGTACCAAGTCGTCAACCGGCTCCGTTCGCTTGGCGAACATGCCGGCATGACCCGCTCCGAGGACCGCCGCGAGACGACGCACATCGTCGAACCGACGATCTTGTCCCGCATCTTCATGGCGCCGCTGTTCGTCGGCTACCACCTGCCGCATCACGTCGACAGCGGCATCCCGATGCGCAACCTGCCGAAGCTGCAGCAGATCCTCATCGAAGATGGCTACGTGCCCGACCACATCATGTGGCCGAGCTACACCGCCCTCTGGCGAGCCTGCGCCGCCGGCACCGCGAACCCCAAAGCCGCCTGAACCGACTGCGCCAGCAGACCGAACGGTGCCTGACACCCGTTCGCTGCGGCGCCACGACGCTGGCTGGGCTGGGTCACAGCTGTCCTTCGCTTCTACGATCGCGCCGGAACAGCAGCGCGAACAGCGGGGGAGACCATCATGAAGCTCGGGTACAACACGGGTTACTGGAGTTCAGGTCCGCCGTCCGGCGCGCTCGACGCGGTCAAGGAATGCGACCGGCTCGGCTTCGAACACGTCTGGACAGCTGAGGCCTACGGCAGCGATGCCCTCACTCCGCTCGCCTGGTGGGGAAGCCAGACCGAGAACGTCAAACTCGGCACGGCCATCATGCAGATGTCGGCCCGCACGCCCGCAGCGACGGCGATGGCGTCGCTCACCCTTGATCACCTGAGCGGTGGCCGCTTCATCTGCGGCCTCGGTGCATCAGGACCGCAGGTCGTC
>CALDGN010000053.1 GCA_937942965.1 uncultured Acidimicrobiales bacterium
CGTTCGATGTGCTTCGACTGCCACTCGGCCAGCGCCGCGTCGAGCTCGGGATGGCGCAGTGCAGCGGTGTGCAGCTCGACGAGCAGCCGCCGTGCGTGGCGAATCTCGTCGTCGGCATCGACGGCGAGAAGCACCCGAGGGTCACCTCGGGTTGAGCCTTCGGTACCGATGCCGTTCAACGCGGTGCGGGCCGCTTCGATGAACAGCTCACTCTTCGATGAGAAGTGGTTGTAGATCGCCGGCGCCGAGACGTGGGCATCGCGGGCGATATCGCCGAGCGTGGCCGCGTCGTACCCCGTGCTCACAAAGGCACGCAGCGCCGCAGCGAGGATGCGTTCTCGAGTCGGCACCCCGTCGTCGTCGACGAGCTGCGGACGGCCGATCTTCGGCGCCGTGTCAGTCACCGGCCGTACCGTAGCGATCCATCAGTCGATGAGACTCGTGGCCATCGCCAAGAACACAAAGATGCCGGCAGCGATGCGGTACCAACCGAACACGGCGAAGCCGCGCTCTTCAAGCCAACCGACCATCCACCGGATTGCGGCGACGGCGCTGACAAAGGCGACCACCAGGCCAATGAGCGGCGATGCAATCCCGAACGTGTCGATGAGGTTCCCGCCGTTGTCGAGCGCTTCCCACAACGTCGCCGCCGAGAGCGTCGCCAGGCCCAAGATGAAGCTGAATTCGACCGCAGCGCCGAGCGACAGCCCAACGAGAACGGCGGCGACGATGGTGACCAAGCTGCGGCTGACGCCCGGCCAGATGGCGATCGCTTGCGCCACGCCGATGATGACGGCTTGTCGGATCGTGAGCTCCGTGATCGCTGCGCCTGCTCGATCGAGGCGACCCGTTCGGACCAGCGCCAGGATGGCGAGGCCACCGAGGATCCAGGCGGCAGCGATCGGCGTTGGACCGAAGAAGCGATCGCGGACGACGTCTTGGAACGCCAGTGCGAGCACGACCGTTGGGACGAAAGCGGCGATCGTTGCCAGCAACAGGTTGCGGCCGTCAGTGTCTCCGCTCGTGACGCCCCGCAGCATCTGCAGCAGCCGGTCGCGGTAGAGCACGACCACCGCGAGAATCGCGCCGGCTTGAATACAGATGGCGTAGGTGTCGAGCGCCAGATCAGCCTCGGCCGTGCCACCAAGGCCGAGCAGCTCTTGGGTGATCAGCAGGTGACCGGTTGAGCTGACGGGTAGGTACTCGGTCAGGCCTTCGACCAGGCCGAGAATGATGGCCGCCAGCGTGGACAGCTCGTCGGGAGCATCCGCCGGCCGGGCGATCGCAATGCCGACGGCGAGGGCCACCATCACGGCGACGAACCCGCCGAGCGCGGTCCGGGTCGAGAAGCTCTTGGTTGCAGACTCGGTCATCGCCGCCAGTATCGCCGGACTCGGTGCGGGTTCCGGCGATCGCGGTGCGCAGGGTTTGGGCTAGAGATCGACCGGTTGCTCGGATTCGGGCAGTTCGTAGACGAAGTCGCAGTGCGACGCGCCGCTCATGATCGTCTGGGTGCGGGTGAACTCGATGTCGGGGTTGAAGCCCTCGACCATGGTTCCATCGCGGTTACAGCTCAGCGAGGCACCCAGTTCGGCCATGCCCAGGTCCCGGTACATCTCGGCGTACTGGCAGCGAGTGACGTTGAAGGCGAATCGGTTCGGAGTCTGTTCGACGACGTCGATCTCGAGCGCTCCCCCACGGGTCCAGGCTTCCATCGAGTCCGCGAAGAAGGTCAGGTCCTTGCCACCCATGACGCCAGCCAGCGCCGCGCCTTGGGTCTTGGCGACATCGACGATCACATCGCGGAGCAGGTCGGCGACGCGTTCCTCGCCGAACTCTTGACCGAACCGTTCGATGATCGGCCCGATCACCCGTGCTTCGACTTCTCGACGCTTCAGTACACCGATCTCGTTGAGGGTGTCGGGTCGGTTGGTTCCCTGGCTGGGCGAGGTCTCACTCATGTCACGAAGCTAGACCAAACGGCTCGAGCGACAAGTCGGAACCTCCGGTCGCCAGGCGCTGAGCGACCGCCTCGCCGAGCGCTGTCGAGTGTTTGAAGCCGTGGCCGCTGCACGGCGACATGACCACGATCCGGTCCGACCGAGGGTCAGCTTCGATCAAGAAGTGATCGTCAGGAGTGTTCGTGTACAGGCACACCTCGGCGCGCAGCGAGCGGTCGGTAATACCGGGAAACCGGGGCGCAACGAGGCGGCGATGGAAGTCTGCGATCTCTTCGGCGCTGACGTTTCGCTCGACTTGGCCTGGTGTCGTCGTCGCATCGAACTGTTCGCCCAGCACCTTGACGCCGCGAATCGCCGAGTCGGGTGGGGTCGGAAAGGCGGCGACATAGTCGTCGATCGTTCCAGCAATCCACATCACGAACGGGAACGTGTCGACGGACCACGCGTCGAGATCGTCAACCTCGAACCAGTGCACGACCTGACGGGTCACGCTCAGCCGCTCGGCGATCGTGCCTGGCACCAGCTCGGGCGTCCACGGCCCTGTGGCCACGACCACATGGCGAGCCTCGTGCACCGATCCGTCCGTGATGACCCGCACATGATCGCCGACGGGTTCGATGGCGGTGACGTGCTTACCGAATCGAGTGTGCGCTCCGACCTCTTGCGCCTGAGCAAGCTGCGCGGCAACAGCTCGTTCGCACATGACGATGCCAGCCGTCGGTTCGAAGCCGACCTTCGCGCCGGCGGGAACCACGATGCCGGGCTGGCGTTCGCGCATGGCGGCCGCGTCGAAGACCTCGTAGCCGACGCCCGCCCGTTCGGCGATGCGAGCTGTCTCCATCGTGAAGTCGGTCCACCGGTCAGCCTCTTCGGCCGCGTCAGTCAGGATGTACCCACCCGACTGGTGGAGCAACGGCGCACCGGTCAACGCCTCGAGCTCTCGCCACAGGGCATGCGAGCGGGCGACGAACGGGATGTAGTGGTCACCCTCGCCGACGGCGAGTCGAGTGATGCGAGTTTCGGCGTGGGTCGAGCCGTGGGTATGCGGCGGTTCGTAGCGGTCGAGTCCGAGCACCGACAAGCCGAGTCGGCTCGCGTGCCACGCAACGGCAGCACCCATGGCTCCAAGTCCGACAATTGCCACGTCGTACATCGGTCTAGCCAATCAGCTGGTCGACCGGGGCGAAGTTGTCGGTCAGCACTCGGCCGTCGCCCCATGGATCGCCGAGCATGAGTTGGCCATCATCGGCGCCGATCACGAGCTCGGGCAGTGGCGCATCAGACGCCACCACGATCCGATTGAAACGGTCGCCGGACTCGACGACCGACGACGGATCGATGACACCGACGTGGTCGAACTCTTCGGCCAGCGTCGCCAGCAAGGCCGCAGCGAAGCGCCCGTCCGGACCGTCGATCAGGTTCACGGCATACACACCGTCGTCACGCAACACCCGATCGAGCTCGGCAGCGACCTCGACGGTCGTCAGATGCCAGGGCACCGCCTCGCTCCCGAACGCGTCGCCGACGACCAAGTCATACGAGTCGTCGCCGAGGTCGCCGATGGCAAGACGAGCGTCGCCGACTTCGGCCCGAAGCCGGTCGGTCAGTTCGAGGCCGAGTTCTGCTTCGGCGATGTCGATCAGAGCAGCATCGATCTCGAACACGAGCTGGTCGCTGCCGGGCCGGGTGGCCTCGACATAGCGAGGCACGGTGAAGGCAGCGCCACCAATGTGAGCGGCATCGATTGGGCCTTCGGGAAGCCCGTCGACGATGTCGGCAAGTAGGCGGACGTAACGGATGTCGAGGTTGGTCGGATCGTCGAGATCGACGAAGCCGTGACGAAGCTGGTCCAGCCACAGCGACCGTCCGGTTTCGGTGCCGTCGGCGGCCGTGTCGACCTCGATCCGCACACAGTAATAGGTCGTCTCATGATCACAGATCCCGCTGCTGCTGAGCAGGCCCAGCGCGCCGACGAGGACGACCGCCGTACCGGGCAGGGTCGGTCGGTCTCCTCGCAACGCAAACGAGACGCCCGCACCGATCGCAATCAGAACGGCGCCGATCAGAAACACGATCACGGTGACCGACAGGATCGAGACCAGCACGAATCCGGTGAGGAACGTGCCGGCGAGCGCACCGATCGTGCCCGCAGCCGATAGGCCGCCAACGACCGTGCCGGTTTCTTCGACCGAGCCAAGCGTGAGTTTCGCGATCATGGGGCTGACAGCGCTGACTACCGCGGCCGGAAGCAAGAACGCCGCCGCGACGAGGATCACGGATGACCCGGCCGAGGTGTTGAGGGCCGGCCCGATGGCACGAACGATCGGCACCGAGAACCAACTCAGCACGCCACCGACGATGATCGTGGGGCCGATCAGCCGAGCGGGATCCATGCGGTCGGCAAGCTGGCCGCCGAACGCTGCGCCCGCGGCAATGCCGGCGAGCACGGTGCCGATGATCGCCGTGAAGGACTCCAACGAGATCCCGACATAGGGGGCCACCAAACGGCCGGCCACGATCTCGAGGACGAGCACCAGCCCGGACGTGGCGAAGACAAGTGCTTGGGCGGCCCGCTGACTCACGCCGGGACCGTAGCGCTCACGCTTGGGGATCGGCGAGTCCCCGCTGGTAGGCGTAGACGATTGCCCCGGCCCGGTCTCGGACGTCGAGCTTGGTGAAGATCGATCCGACGTGGCTCTTCACCGTGGCGATGCCGACGATGAGCTCTTCGGCGATCTCGGTGTTCGAAAGGCCCTGGGCCATGGCCAGCAGGACTTCGTTCTCGCGGTCGGTGAGCTGTTCGGCGCGCCCGGCCTCGCGAGCCTGCGGCAGCACGTGGTCTCGGTGATGGGCAAGCACCCGAGGTGTCACGATCGGGTCGAGCCACGAGCCGCCCTCGGCAACAGTGCGCGTCGCCCGGATCAGATCGTCAGCCGGGGCTTCCTTGAGGATGAAGCCCGCTGCGCCCGCGTCGATCGCTCCCCACAGGATCTCGTCTTCGTCGAACGTCGTGAGCACGAGCACCGGCGGGCCATCACTCTTGCGGATGTGTTGCGTCGCTTCGATGCCGTCCATGCCGCGCATTCGGATGTCCATCACGACCACGTCGACCTCGTTGTGTTCGAGGAACTCGAGCGCTTCGGCACCGTCACCGGCTTCGCCGACGACATCGAGGTCGTCTTCGCTCGACAAGATGCGTTGCAGCCCGACGCGGATCAGTTCCTGATCATCGACGAGCAGCACGTTCATCGCTGCATCCTTGCCGATTCGACGGGCAGTGTCGCTTCGACCGTCCACCCGTCCTTGGTCGGCCCCGCGAGCAGTGAGCCTCCGACGGACTTGGCTCGTTCACGCATCGAGATGAGCCCGAAGCCAGAACCTCGGCCGAGATCGATCGTTTCGCCGCCCCGGTTCGCCACCACGATCTCGCAGGCGTTGTCGACGATCGTGACGCTCACGCTCACCTGGGCGTCGAGCGTGTGGCGAGATGCGTTCGTGAGTGCCTCTTGCACGATCCGGTAGCCAGCAAGCGCAGTGGCCGGGTCGACCAGGTGCACCTTGCCTCGCAGCTCGGCGGTGACGAAGAGACCAGCGGCAGCGAAGTCATCGACGAGCTCGGGAACGTCGGTCAGATCGGCCGACGGCAACGCCGGCGCTCCCGGGTCGGTCTCGTCACGAAGCAGCCCGACCGTGCGACGGATCTCGGCCAAGCTTTGGCGGCCAGCTTCTTCGGCTTGGATGAGCGCCCGTTCGGCCTCGTGGGGATCCTTGTGCACCAGGTGGCGGGCGCCCGTGATGTGCAACATGACGACGGACAGCGAGTGGCCGACCAAGTCGTGCACGTCTCGGGCGATGCGGCGGCGTTCTTGCAGTGTTGCCTGGTCCGCAACGAGTGAGCGAGTGTGGGCCAGCTCATCGACCGTGTAGGTGAAGCGCCAGATCATCTCGCCGGCACCCCAGACGAACACGGCGCCAAAGAGCCAGTTCGGCCAGGCAAAGTCGTCGATTGCCTCGACGACCCCGAGCGTGACCATCACGAAGATCCAGGACCCGATGATGAAGCGCACATACGTGCGGTTCTTCGCATACGAAGCGATCACGCCGATCGTCACGATCGCGATGAACATCGAGATCTCGGCGTCGCTCTCAATCAGGTTGAGCGTGAGCGGGATGTACAGGCCCAGGAAGTGGGCTGGCCAGGCCGGGAACCGCCAGCTCAGCGCCCACGCCCAGAACAGGGCGACGGTCGGGCCGAGCATGACCCAGCTGACGACCTCGTCGTCACGGGTGACGAAGGCGCCGATGGCGATGATCGAGACGAGGCCGGCGAACACGGGCCTCATGGCCCGTTGATCGAGGACCCACTGCGGGGCTCCGATGCGCATGGGTCCAACGTAGAGGAGCCGACGCCGCCGGTCATCCGACTCGGGGTTGAACTCGGTGCTCCTCCCCTGGGTTGGGCTCGGGCTGCGCTTTGGTTGTCAGACCAAGTTGGCGACGAGCCAGTTGTGAATGTCGGCGAGGCGCACAAGCCGCTCGACAGTCCAGTCCGCAAACTCGGCGCTACTCATGATGGCCCGTTTCGGGTTCTTCTCGATGAAGCGCACTTGCAGCGACTTGTGACGAAGCAGATCGCCGCGAGGATGGTCGGGGTCGAACGGCTTGGGAACCCGCTTGACGGTGGCACCGTCGACATCGGCGCCGCACTCGGCAACCACCGTCGCGATGGCCTCGTGAACTCCCGGTCCGGTCGAATCAGCATCGACGGCGGCGCGCCACGCGTCGACGTTGGCGAAGTTCATGCCCGACGCAAACCCGATGCCAGCCGTCGGATGCACTCGGACCATCAACATCGATGACGTCTTCTTGTCTGGGCCTTCCCAGAACCGGAACATCAGATGGTCCTTGTAGGGCGACGCGTCTGGGTTGAACCGGAGGTCGTTGTTGATCGGGGCAATCGAGCCGTTGGTCTTCGGCTGGGCTTCGATGCCCGGACTGATGTGCTCGGCCAGCAACTCGCCGACGGCGACGACGTACGCCTTGGCCGGTGCAACGACCTCGGCGTTGTAGACGGCCCGGTTGTCGTCGAACCACGCCTTGTCCTTGGTCCCCAACGTCGTGAGGAAATCGAGCCCGGCTTTCGAGAACCCTGCGAAGTCACCCATGAGCCATGATGTTTTCACGTAGGAAGCGAGCTGTCGACGGGGGCGAATCGATGAGCCATATCTCGGTGACGCCATCAGGCGGGTCGCTCGGCGCGTATGTGCGCGGTGTCGACCTCGCCGATCTCAGCGACGAAGACACCGCTGCAATCCGAGCCGCATGGCTGGAGCACTTGGTGCTCGTCTTCCCCGACCAGCCGCTGACCCCTGAGCAGTACCTGGCGTTTGCCCACACGATCGGCACGCCAGCCGAGTATCCGTTCGTCGAGGGTCTCGACGGCAACCCGTTCATCATCGAGGTACTCAAGCTGCCCCATGAGACAGTGAACTTCGGCGGCGTGTGGCACGCCGATACGGTGTACCTGGACCGCCCGCCGATGGCCTCGATGCTGTTGGCCAAGGAGATCCCGCCCGCCGGAGGCGACACCGAGTTCGCCAACCAGTACGCAGCCTGGGACGCCTTGCCAGCTGAGATCCAGGCGCAGCTCGACGGCCGGACGGCGATGAACTCGTCGGCAGCAGCCATGTCGATCCGCAACACGGCCGACCGCATGAGCGAAGAGCAGGTCGCCCAAGTCTTCGAGTCGCGGCACCCGGCAGTGCGGACTCATCCCGAGACCGGCCGCAAGTCGCTGTATGTGAACGTCGCCCACACGTACGGCTTGGTCGACGTCGATGCGGCCGAGTCGGGACCGCTGCTCGAACACGTCTTCGAGCATCAGATCCGCGACGAGTTCGTGTGGCGCCTGCAATGGGAGGTCGACATGATCGCCCTGTGGGACAACCGCTGTTGCCTGCACAACCCGATCAACGATTACGACGGGTACACCCGCCGCATGCACCGCATCACGCTGGAGGGCGACGTCCCAGCCTGACTTAGCTCATGGTGAAGTTGCCGTCGCGCCGTTCGGAGACTGACTTGACGCCCTCGGCCCAGTCGTCGGACTGCTGCAGCCGGGTTTGTTCGACCAGCTCGTGATCGGTCGCCGCTCGGATCGTGTCGGCGAGGTTCCGGCGCAGCGTCTTACGGATCGAACGCACCGCAAGCGGCGCTGACTTCGCGATCTCGAGCGCTTGCGCATAGGCCACGTCACGGAGATCCTCGAGCGATGCGAGCTTGTAGGCCAGACCGAGCTCGACGGCTTCTTCGCCCTTGACGCGACGGCCGGTGAGCATGATGTCCGCTGCGGCCTGAGGACCGACGAGTGCGGGGAGCGTGTGACTCAGGCCGAACCCTTGGTGGAAGCCGAGCCGGGCGAAGTTCGCGGCGAAGCGAGCCTCGGGCGCGGCGATGCGGATGTCGGGCATGAGCGCCAGGCCGAGGCCGCCACCGATGGCAGCACCTTGGATCGCTGCGACGACCGGCAGCTCGGTCTCGAACAGGCGAACCGCTTCGAGGTACAGCCCGCCGTGGGGCTCCTTGCCGCGGTTCGGGTCGGTGAAGTCGGCACCAGCGCAGAAGTGCTTGCCTTCGGAGCAGAGCATGATCGCCCGTGCGCGGTCGCCTTCTTGCAGCTCTTCGAAGACGGTCGCGAGTTCTTGGATCATCCCGTACGAGAAGTAGTTGTTCGGTCCCCGTTGGATCTCGACAACCGCAACCTTGTCTTCGCCAACCTCGACATTGATGTCGCCCATGTTCACGCTCTCCCTCGTATCGCCTGTGGCCCATTCGCCCAGTAGCTGATGCCGAAACTACCGTGCGACGTCATGGCGACTCCAACGCACGACTCTGTCCGCGGCGAGGTCACCGCCTGGCTCGATGAGCACTGGGACCAGGAGCGACCCCTGCTCGAGTGGCGCACGATGATCTGCGACGGAGGATGGGCCAAGCCGAGTTGGGCCGAGCAATGGTTCGGCCGCGGGCTCCCCGCATGGGCCGACACCGAAGTTCGCCAAGCGTTCCGCGACGCTGGCGCCGTGTACACGCCGCCCGGCGGCGGCGTCACGCTGGCCAGCCCGACGATCTACAACGACGGCAGCGACGAGCTCAAGGCGAAGTTCCTCCGGCCCTCGCTCACCGGCGAGATTCACTGGACCCAGCTGTTTAGTGAGCCCGGCAACGGCTCCGACCTCGCTGGCCTCACGACAACGGCGACCCGTGACGGCGACGAGTGGATCGTCAACGGCCAGAAGGTCTGGAGTACGAGCGCGCACCACGCCGACATGGCGTTCATCGTTGCCCGCACCGACTGGGACGCGCCGAAGCACCGGGGCATCACGTACTTCTTGATGGACATGCACCAGCCGGGCATCGAAGTGCGCGGCATCAAGCAGATGAACAACCACTCGTCGTTCAACGAGATCTTCATCGCCGATGCTCGTATCCCCGACGTGTGGCGCGTCGGCGATGTCGGCGACGGCTGGCGGGTTGCCCGCACGACGTTGTCGTATGAACGATCGCTTGGCGGCGCCCGGCCTGCGCTCGTGCCGAACATGACCGGCCGGTGCTGGGACGAATGCAACGAAGAGGCCGCCGAGTTCCTCAAGACGTACTCGTGGTACCCGCAGCGAGCCGGACGTCCGGATCTGACGATCGAACGGGCGCAACAGTCAGGCGCGGCCCAGGACCCGCTGGTGCGCCAAGACCTCGCCGACCTCTATGCGTTCCGTAAGGCCAGCGAGTGGACGGCCGCTCGAGCGCGAGCCGCACGTGCGCTTGGCCGCAAGCCCGGCCCCGAGGGATCGATCGGCAAACTCGCCGCCAGCGAGATCGCTCGACGCAGCGCTCGCATCCACGCCAAGGTTGCCCAGAGCCAAGCCATGCTGGCGGGCAGCGACGCACACGGCGACAAGGTCATCGCCGAGGTTCTCGTCTCGACGCCCGCTGTCTCGATCGCAGGCGGCACCGACAACATCCAGCGCAACATCCTGGGCGAATCGATGCTCGGACTGCCTCGCGAACCCGGTCCCGGTCGCGACACCCCGTTCCGAGACATCCCGCGCAACTAGCCCGAAGCACGGTTCATCACAACACTGTGCGCTCGACCCCGAGCTCAGCGAGCTTGTGCCACGAACGCTCGACGATCAGCGGATACGTGTCGAGGTAATACGGCAACGCGCCACAGGCTTGGTTGATCGCCGCGCCGCGGCTTCGAGCCAGCGCGGCGTCATCGATCTCAAGCGCATCGAGAAAGACCTGCCGGGACTCGGCCGTGAAAAGCGGCGACCACACGACTTGCACGTCGGTGGCGGGATCACCAGCACACGCCAGGCCCCAGTCGACGAGCCCGTGGAGCTGGCCGTCGAGCAGCACGCAGTTGCCCTCAAGG
>CALDGN010000054.1 GCA_937942965.1 uncultured Acidimicrobiales bacterium
GACCACTCCGATATGGAGATGGATGACATGGATGACATGGACGAGATGGACATGGAAGAAACCGACGGCTGATCGCAGGATTCGGGTTCACTCATCGGCATGGGTTCTTCGACTGCCGCAACTCGCCACCTCGATCTGAGCCATGTCATCACGCCCGGCATGCAGACCTATCCGGGTCTGCCGGTGCCGATCGTCGAAGACCACCTGTCTCGCGATGCGGCCGAAGAGATCTACGGGCCCGGGATCACATTTCAGATCGGCATGGTCCACCTGTGTACGAACACGGGGACGTACCTGGACGTGCCCTTCCATCGCTACGCCGACGGCCATGACCTGACGGGGCTGACGCTCGATCGGGTCGCCGACGTACCTGCGGTGTGCATCGATGCGCGAGGCGTGACGTCGATCGATCTCGATGCGGCGACGCTCGCGGGTCTGGCCGGTCACGCCGTGCTCGTGCACACCGGACACGCCGAGCACTGGGGGAGCGATCGGTACTTCGGTCCGCATCCGCATCTCACCGCCGACACCGCGGAGCGGCTCGTCGAAGCGGGCGTTGCGTGCGTCGGCATCGACTCGCTCAACATCGATGCGACCGAAGGCGGCGAGCGTCCGGTGCATTCGATCTTGCTCGGCGCGGAAATCCCGATCGTCGAACACCTGACCGGCCTCGAGGCGCTGCCTGCATCTGGCTTTCGGTTCAGCGCCGTCCCGCCAAAGATCGAAGGCGCAGGCACGTTCACCGTGCGCGCCTACGCCACCCTTTCGGAGTAGTCCGGCGCGAAGGGTTACGTCTCGAAGCGGGGGTCAGCGCAGCCGAGCGCCATCGCGTCGAGGAAGCCTTCGGCGCGTTCCGCCCGCGGGTAGCGGGCCATCAAGCGATGGAACTCGGGGCCATGGCCCGACTCGACGAGGTGCGTCAGCTCGTGCAAGAGCACGTAGTCAAGGACCCAGTCGGGCACCCGAGCGAGTCGTGACGAGATGCGGATCTCGCCGACCTCGAACGAACACGACCCCCACCGGGTCGTCTGGTTGGTCACCCATCGGATGTCTCGTGCCATCGGAAGCCGGTAGACCGTCGCCAGCTTGCGGCCGCGAGCCATCAGGTCGACGGCTGTGTTGACCGCTCGCTTCTTCTCGATCTTGGCGACGAGCTCGGCGACGGTCGTGGTCTCGTCGGCGCTGCTCATCCAGGACGGGATCCGCACCTCGATCACGCCATCAACGATGCGCGCCGCGCTCGACTTCTTGCGCTTCGTGCTCCGAATCACTCGCACCGGCAGCCCGTCGGGCGGGTCCTGTGAGTGGAGCGAAGCGGTCACGGCACGACGGTAGTCCCGCGTGGTGGCCGCAGACGGCGACCCGCGGAGGGGGCGCCGCCGATCAGCACTACGGTTGCGCCCCGTGCGTCGGCTCCTCGTTCTGTTTGTCGTGACCATGCTGTTGGCCACCGCATGTGGCACTGATGGCGATGACGCGACGGCCGAAGTGTTCCCGTTCGATGCAGTGCTGCTCGAGCTCTTCGGCACCGACGATGTCAGCGCGTACCGCTACCAGATCGAGCGCGACGCGGAAGACAATCTCGTCGAGTGCATGGCCGACGCTGGGTTCGAGTTCGTCATCGATCCTGCGCTTCCGCCCGAAGTGGCCGAGGATCTCGATGTCGACCGTGCCTATGTTGACGAGCACGGGTTTGGGATCATCACCCGCTTCCGAGACTGGTTCGAAGAAGCCGACTTCGGCTCCGGGAGCCGTGACCTCAACCGTGAGTACCTCACGACGCTGACGAGCCAGCAGATGCAGACCTATTTCATGACGCTCGAAGGCGAGATTGCCGACCCCGGCCAGATTTCGGAGAACCCGGGCTGTCGGGGCACGGCTGCTGACGACGCGTACGGCCTGTGGAACACGTTCCTGGCTGAGCTCCCGAACTTCACCGCGCTGGGCGAGGAGCGCGACACGCATCCTGACTGGCTTGTCGCCCAGTCTGAGTGGCGGGCCTGCATGCTCGACAAGGGGTACGACTATGCCGAGCCCGAGATGATGCGCAATGACGTCGAGAACCGCATGACCGAAGACGTCTCGAGCGTGTTCACCGAGGGCGGTCTGCCGTTGATCGAAGAAGACGGCGTGTGGTCCCTCGACCCCGAAGCCGACGTCCTACTCAGCGAGCTACAGGCATTCGAGATCGGTGCTGCGACCGCCAACTGGGAATGCAATCAACCCTTGCTCGACCGCTTCTTCGCCGTCGAGCGCGAGGTCCAGCAGGCCTTCGTCGACCGCAATCAGGAAACGATCGACAAGCTGCTCGCCGACTACGGCTCGGCGAGCTAGATCCGCTCGAAGTAGCGGCGGTGTTCCCAGTCGGTGACCGCCGCTTCGAAGGCGGCGACCTCGCTGCGATGGAAGTGGCCGTAGTGGTCGACGACCTCGTCGCCCAGCAGTCGCCGGGCCGCGTCGCTCGCGGCGAACCGCTCGGCAGCGGTGGCAAGTGACGTCGGGACCTGGTCTGCGTCTGAGGTGTAGGCGTCGCCGACGAGTTCGGCCGGCGGCTCGATCTTGTTCTCGATGCCGTCGAGCCCGCTCGCCAGCGCCGCGGCGTAGGCCACGTACGGGTTCGCATCTGCGCCGGGCAGCCGGCATTCGATACGGCGGCTTTGACCTCGGCCGACAATGCGGAAGCTGGTGGTCCGGTTGTCGGTCGACCATGCGATCCGGGTCGGAGCCCAGGACTGGCTCTGGTAGCGCTTGTACGAATTGATCGTCGGCGCGTAGGCCACCATCAGGTCCGGCGTGTGCGCCATGAACCCGCCCAAGAACCAGCGGAACTCGTCGGTCGGTTCGCCATCGTCGCCGGTGAACGCGTTGCGACCGTCCTTCCAGAGTGACAAGTGCAGGTGACAACTGTTGCCGGGCTGTGCCGCGTCGGGCTTGGCCATGAAGGTCACGCTGACGCCTTGTTGGTCCGCGATCTCCTTCAGTGCCTGCTTCATGACGACGTGGCGGTCCGCCATCTCGAGGGCATCGGCCCAAGCGATGTTCAGCTCGTGTTGTCCGATCGCAGCCTCGCCCTTGCTGTTCTCGACCGGGATGCCGCTGGCGACCAGTGCGCGACGGGCGGCACCGACGTAACCCTCGGTTCGAGCGCCTTGGAGCAGGTGGTAGTCCTCGACGTACCAGCCGGCCGCTTCGAGATCGCGGTAGCCCTTGTCATGGGCGGCTCGGTAGCTGTCGGTGAAGATGAAGAACTCAAGCTCCGAAGCGGCGCCGGTCGTGAAGCCCGCATCGGCAAGCCGGTCGATCTGGCGGCGCAGGATCGAGCGGGGCGCCACGGCGATCGGTTCGTGCGTCGCGTCGTCTTCGACGTCGCACAGCACGATCGCGGCCCGCTCGGTCCAGGCGGCGCGGCGCATCGTTGCGAGGTCAGGCACGAGGTGGAAGTCGCCGTAGCCGGCTTGCCAGTTCGCCGACGCGTAGCCCTCGACCGGCTCCATCTCCATGTCGACGGTCAGTAGGTAGTCGCAGGCGTGGGTTCCATCGGCGAGCGCAGACTCGACGAAGAACTGGCCGTCGAAGCGTTTGCCGACGAGTCGTCCGTAGTGGTCGGCGAACGCCATGACGACCGTGTCGATCGAGCCGTTGGCAACGGCGGAGCGGAGGTCATCGATCGAAAGGGTCACGACCTCAGTTCAGCAGATGGCGGCGCGTCGAGCCTCAGAACGTCAGCAGCATCTCAATCTCATCGACGGTCGGGTCGTGTGAGCCGAGCTGAGTTAGCGCCAGCCGAAGAAGCCGGTCACGAACGCGGCGGCGAAGATCGCAAGGATCAGGATGAACCAGACACGGAACCATGGGGTGAACCGCGGACTGCCGGGCGGGAGCCGATGCACGGTGGTTCCGGCGAGTCGGTCCATCACGCTCTGGTGCCGGTCGCGATCTTGGAACATGAAGAACAGCGACACGGCCGACAGCACGCCGAGCAGGATCGCGCCGAACGGGATGATCTCGATTGGGCGATGCGCGACTCGCTTCAGCGCAGTCAGGGGTTCGACCCGGCCGAGCTCGCTGGTGGGGTCGAGCACATACAGGCCGAGTAGCTGTTTGCCGGGCGAGGCGCCTTCGGACAGGAGCCAGTAGAGCTCCCAGATCAGCGCTGCCACGACCGTCACGAGCAGGACCGTGCCGGCAATGTCGCTGTCGAGGAGGAGCGATGGGAACGCCAGGCTGCCGGTTTCGGTCGTGTAGGCGTCGAGGGTTGCTTCGTCGTAGGCGACGGGGATCCAGGTTTGGTGGAGGAACCGGATCGCGATGCCGAAGATGATGGCGTCCGCGATGCGTGCCAACACACGGTGGGGGATCGAGGCAACGGGCCGTGGCCTCGGCGGGGCTGGCGGTGCAGTTTCGGGCGACTGCACCTGATCGGTCCAGCGGACGCCATCCCACCAGCGGCGAGTGCCGGTCGGGTCCATCGGGGACTGGTACCACCCCGCCGTCATGCGCTGAGAAACCGCGTGCCTTGGAGCTGCGCGGTGAGGCGAGCGGCTTGGTCGGCGACTTGACGTCCGATGTCATGGGTGGCGTCGGGGTCGTCGGGGAACCGGTAGGTCGGCCCGTGGACCTGCAGCGCTGCGACGATGCCTTCGGGGCCGAAGACCGGAGCGGCGACGGAGTTGATGCCGAGCGCGAACTCTTCGAAACACCAGAGGTAGCCAGCCGAGCGGGTTTGGGCGATGCGTTCGCGCACCTGGTCGGGGTCGGTGACGGTGTTCGGCGTGAGCGCTTCGAGCGGCTCCCTGAGATAGTCGTCAACGTCGGCTGCGGCAAGGTGCGCAAGGAACACGATGCCCGTGGGTAGCGCATGGGCGAGACCGGACTCGCCCGTCCAGTCGCGGACTTGGACATCGTGGTCGGAGACGACCTGGTCGATGAACTGCACCCAACCGTTCTCGTAGACCTCAAGGCCGGCGGCTTCGCCGATGTCGGCGCTCAGGCCGATGAGGTAGGGGCGGGCCGAGGCAATGAGGCTGCGTCGAGGGTTGCCGCCGAAGAGGTCAGCGACGACCGTGCCGATGCGGTAGTTCGCGGCGTCGTCGCGTTCGACTGCACCTTCGGTCTCCAGGGCTTGGAGCAGTCGAGCGACGGTCGACTTGGGCAGATCCACGCGGCCAGCGAGCTCGGTCACGCCGGCGGGTTCGATTGCGAGCGCGCGGAGCAGAAGAAATGCTCGTTCGATGGATTGCACGCCAGCCATCCGAGGAGCGTACCGCTACGTGGCACGCCGTTCCGTATCGCGGAACGGGGTCTGACCCCATGCTGTGAGCGCATGCATCGGCTACGGGATACCGATCATCTCGGTGGAGGACCGCAGGACCGGCGAGTTGGCGTAGTCGACGAGATCTTCGATGCCGTCGGATTCGTACACATCGTTGAACGCCGCAAGCTCGACCGGGCTCGGAAACCACAGCTCGGCCATGCCCAGGTACGGGTCGACGGTCGGCTCGTCGCTGGTGCTGATGACATAACGAAGGCCGCCGACCTGTTCCATCACCGCCGCAACATTCGGAGCGTGGACGTCAAGCCAGTGGGCGAAGTAGCCGTCGAGGTCGGTGTCAGGTTTGGCAACGACCAGCGTCGTGATTTTGACAAAGCCGCTGCGGGTGCACGGAAACGGCTTGTCGAAACTGTTCGGCTCGACGGGTACGAGCCCGTCAACGATCGGATACTCGGTCGTCGGCCAGGGTGAGTACGGCTCGGCTCGCTCTTGAAACGTGTCCCGGGGCGGGTCGCCATGGGGCCAGTCGGGGCGAGGCGGCGCGTCGTGGAACCAGAGCTGGGCGACGCCATCCCAGGCCTGGTTGCCCTCGGCGTCAGGCTCGAAGACGGTCGCGATATAGCGCTGCGCAGCGGTACGTCCGCGGTCGGCAGAGCGTCGCTGCTGGCTGACGACGCCGGGCATGTGGTTCGCAAACCAGTTCGCAACCAGGTCCTCGCGACTCACGCCAGGGCGTCGCCGAATCAGATACTGCATCTTGGTTAGCGGGTTCGCCTCGAACGTCATGCGCCCATTCTTGCTTCGGCGCAGCCCTCCGTCTGAAACGGGCTGGTTTCGATCGCGCCACCGGCGCCTGGAGCGGGCAGAATAGGTGCCCGCTTCATTCCGAGGAGACCCGTGACCGACACGATCATCGACCGCCGCAACTTCTATATCAACGGTGCGTGGGTCGCGCCGGCCGAGGCCAACGACCTCGACGTCATCGACCCGTCGACCGAGCAGGCTTGCGGTGTGATCTCGCTTGGCACCGAGGCCGACACCAATGCCGCAGTTGCCGCCGCCAAGGCTGCGTTCCCGGGCTGGGCTGAGACACCAAAGGAAGAGCGCATCGCTCTCCTCGAGAAGCTGCTCGAGGTCTACACGGCACGCGCGGGCGAAATGGCCGAAGCCATCTCGATGGAAATGGGTGCTCCGATTTCGTTGGCCCAGACCGCTCAGGTCGGCGCTGGCCTCGGTCATCTCAAGACCACGATTCGTGAGCTCAAGACGTTCGAGTTCGATCGCCCCCTCGGTGACCGCAACCCCGACAATGCGATCCTCTACGAACCCGTCGGCGTCTGCGCAATGATCACCCCCTGGAACTGGCCAATGAACCAGATCGTGCTCAAGGTCGCACCGGCGCTCGGTGTCGGCTGCACGATGATCCTCAAGCCCAGCGAAGTCTCGCCACTAAGCGGCGCCCTCTTCGCTGAGATGATCGACGATGCCGGATTCCCTGCAGGCGTGTTCAACATGGTGCAGGGCGATGGTCCCGGCGTTGGCACGCAGCTATCCGGCCACCCCGACGTCGACATGGTGAGCTTCACCGGCTCGACCCGCGCCGGCGTTGCGATCACGAAGAACGCAGCCGACACGGTCAAGCGTGTCGCACTCGAACTTGGCGGCAAGGGAGCGAACATCATCTTCGCTGACGCCGACGAAAAGGCTGTCTCGCGTGGCGTCGCTCGCGTGTTCAATAACTCGGGCCAGTCCTGCAACGCTCCGACCCGCATGCTTGTCGAGCGTGACATCTACGACCAGGCACTCGAGATGGCGCAGGCCGTCGCCGAGAAGACCGCCGTCGACATCGCTGCGAACGAGGGTCGCCACATCGGTCCCGTCGTCAACGAGACCCAGTGGAACAAGATCCAGGGCTTGATCGAGGCTGGCGAGTCCGAAGGCGCTCGTCTTCTCGCCGGCGGCACCGGCCGCCCCGAGGGTCACGACCAGGGCTACTTCGTCAAGCCGACCGTGTTCGCGGACGTCACGCCAGAGATGCGTATCTACCGCGAAGAGATCTTCGGCCCCGTGCTGTCGATCATGCCATTCGACAGCGAAGAAGAAGCCGTCGAGCTCGCCAACGACACCAACTACGGCCTGACCAACTACCTCCAGACCAACGACAACGAACGTGCCCAGCGCATCGCTCGTCGCCTGCGTTCCGGCATGGTCGAGGTCAACGGCCTTCCCCGCGGCGCCAACGCTCCGTTCGGCGGCTACCGCCAGTCGGGCAACGGTCGCGAAGGCGGCGAATGGGGCATCGAGGAATTCCTCGAGGTCAAGTCTGTCAGCGGCTTCTACGCCGTCGACGCCGAGTAACACTCGCACGTTGATGGCCCCGGTGGAACCCGAGCTCGTTGAGCGTGATCTCAACAAGCCTGGGGATCTCCACCGGGGCTTTCTCGCGTGGCGGCTTCCGCCGGGCTGTTCGGTCCTGTCATCGGCCCCGGTCGGTGGCGGATCCCAGCTCGAGCCGAACTGGATCCTCAACATCGGCGTGGCGAGCGATTTTGCGCGCGTCGATCTCGATACCTACGTCGCCGAGGCGGCGGCCGAGCTCGAATTGGACGGAGCGGGCATTGGCCTGCTGACCGCGGCGCACGTTTCGCTCGTGCAACGGGCCGAGGTCGAGGGCGCCGTGGTCGACGCAACGGTCGGGATCGGCAAGCCGACGTGGGCCGCCGACGATGATGGCGGCTGGAACGCGTATGCGCCTGGGACGATCAACATCGTCGCCCAAGTACCCGTTGCGTTGAGCGCAGCGGCCGCAGTCAATGTCGTGATGACGGTCACCGAAGCGAAGACGCAAGCGCTGTTCGAGGCCGGCGTGCCTGGGACCGGCACGGCGAGCGATGCAGTTGTGATCGTGAGTCGCACACACGCGAGCGTCAGCGACCGCGAGCCCGAAGCATTCGGTGGGCCGCGTTCGTTGTGGGGTGCCCGAATCGCGCTGGCGACACGAGCAGCCGTCGCTGCTGGTATCGAGGCGGCGAAGCCCCTGATCGGCGATGCGTCCTAGCTTCGGCGCGGTCGCACTCGGTCTCTTGCTCGATCGGGCGCTTCCGGAGCCGCCGAGCCGCTGGCATCCGGTCGCCTGGTTCGGAACTGCGATGGGT
>CALDGN010000055.1 GCA_937942965.1 uncultured Acidimicrobiales bacterium
GGGAACGGCAACGACCGCTTCCTCACGTGCGAGGACTTCGAACGCGCCGGCGACTTCCAGCCGGACAACTGTTGGGACCCGGCACTCGAGCCCGACAGGTCCTAGCCCTGGACGTGGTGCAGCTGGATCTGGAACACCCGAGATCCGGCCCGCAGCCGATCCCACGATCCCAGGTCGGCACCGACGTCCACGGGTAGGGGTTCCCACTCGGTCTGGGCGTCGCGTTGCAGGAATGTGCCGTTCGACGATCCCAGATCGTTCGCCAAGATGTTCCAGCCGTCGAGACGAAGCGCAAAGTGTGCGCGAGACAGGTTGAGCTCTGGGTCGACGACGATCGCGGGCTCGGCGGTTCCGCCTGCGACGAGCGCGTGGAATTGCGGCTCGCGGCCGACGACGAGATCGCTTTCGATCGACATCGTGGATCCGTCGTCGAGCACCATGACACCGAGTGGAGGCCGAGGGCCGAGGCGGGCGACGAGGGTCTGGTTGACGCCCATACGCAGCCCGCATTGTGCGCAGTAGACGGCATCGGGATGGTTGTGGTGGTCGCGAGGGCATCGAACCCCGAGGACCTGAGGACCACCTACCTGGGGTGCAGTATCGCTACCCGCGCTTGCGTCGACCGGCGAACTCGAGTCCGCCGGCGGGTTGGCGATGCCTGGCCCGCCAGGAGCCAAGGGTGGCGCCGCCGTCGGCACGAGATCGATGTGCACCCGGGCGGCTCGGAACGCAGTCGCAATCGGGGTTTCGCCGAATCCGTCCGGCAACTCCGGCGCATCAGCCGGGCCGAGCGAGATCGCCGTGAGCGCGGATGGCAATGGCAGTTCGTCGACCGAGCCGCCGGTTGCTCGCAGCTCGATACGTGCACCCGCTGTCTCAGCGACGATCGAGATCGGTCCGAACACAAAGGCTGAGTTGCGGTCTTCTTCGACCAGGATCGCGGCCCCGGCCGGGTGCGTTTGCACCGCGGCTCGGAGCGCGGCCAACACGGCCGCTCGGTCTCCCGACGCGGCGGTCGCCATCAATGCGCTCGTGAGCGCAGATTCGACACCGCCCTCGCGATCGTCGATCAGCAGCACTGCGCTTGGCGCGATCGACGCGACAAACGGCCCCGGCTCGACGCGGCTTGCGCCTAGTACGAAAGTTCCCACATGAAGAGCCTCGCAGATGCCCGACCGAGAAGCACTTCATGGCCACGGATCCCTGTAGCGATGGTCCGGGGCACAGCTCCACCGCCTCCTCTTGGCCGAGATCGGACAGTCACTCAAGTCGAGATCACTAGTGCCGGTTGGTGGCCGCAGCACGAACGATGCCAACCGGAATCTTGCCGCCTGTTGATGCTGTGGATCCACCGGTCCGTATGAGCCGACCGAGCACCAACTCGCCTGGGAACGGCCTCGATAGGGGTTATGAAACTTCGCTCGAAATCGCATGCTTGCTCGATAGTTCGCCTACGCCCGATATTAAGTATCCAACCATAGCGTTTCGTATTGGTTTGATACCCTGGCATGGATGAACCTCGCGATAAGCCCAAAAGAAGTTCCTGATTGGCTTCTTGGCCGCGGCCGCCACTTCGCGAGCACGGAGGAGCTTGCCGAACTTGTCGGGGTCGAGCCGGAGAAGTTGCATCTCAGCTTGAACCGGGCGCGTCAAGCTCGCAAGATCGTGTCGGTCACCAAGGGCGGCTGGGTACCGGTTCCCCCCGAGTTCCGGGATGCCGGCGCTCCGCCCCCGCTGCACTACATCGACCAGCTCATGGGATACCTCGGTCACCCCTACTACGTCGCCCTACTGTCGGCTGCCCGGGTACATGGCGCATCACATCAGGTGCCGATGGTGTTGCAAGTGATTACGCCGGCACGGCTTCGCGACCGAGTCATCGGCTCGAGTCGCATCCAGTTCATCAGACGCAGCGACGCTGCGGAACGGCCGATGCAGCGACACAACGTGTCGACCGGGCGAGTCAATGTCGCCACCGTCGCAGCGACGGTCCTCGACCTCGTCGAAGTCCCCGAACACGCCGGTGGACTCAGCAACGTTGCGACCATTGTCGGTGATCTGCTCATCGACGGACTCGTAGACGGCGCGGCACTCGCTGAGGCTGCCGCCCACTACGCAATGACGGTGGTGCAGCGGGCCGGCTACCTCGTCGACTACATGGGCGCCGAGACCGGCACCGCCCCGATCGCGCTCGACGAACTCGCCCTCACCGTTGCCGACAACGACTACACCCGCCTGAACCCAGGCGCAGACCACGACGGCGGCCGTGACTCACGATGGCGGGTCATCATCAACGCCACCGTGGAGCATGACCTGTGATCGCCGACGCCGATATCCGTCACTGGCGAACCCAAGTCCCATGGATTGAGGCCGACCAGGTCGAACAAGACCTCCTGTTGTCGCGAATGATCGTCGAAATCGCCAATCACCCGCTACTCGCGGACGAACTCGTGTTCCGCGGCGGGACGTGCTTCCACAAGCTCTGGTTGGACCGACCGTGGCGCTACAGCGAAGACCTCGACTACGTCCGCACCACCGCCGGTGGGATCGGCGACATCCTGAACGCGGTCCGAGATGTCGCCACCGATGTCGGCTTCGATCGCGTCCAAACCAGGATCGGGCAACACCCCAAGGTTCGTCTCGACTCGACCTTCGACAGCGGGAACCGGATGCGCATCAAGGTTGAGATCAATACCCACGAGCTCTCACCTGCACGACCCATCGTCACCCGCAGCCACACGATCGAGTCGCCATGGTTCAACGGAACCGCTGCCGTTCCGACCTTCACGCTCGAAGAACTCATCTCGACCAAGATCAGAGCCCTCTACCAACGCAGCAAAGGCCGCGACCTGTTCGACCTCTGGCTCGCTGTCACTCAAGCGGGCGCGGACCCCGCCGAAATCGCCACATGCTTCGGCCCTTACCGGCCCGACAGTTGGACCGCGAACCTTGCCCTACGAAACCTCGAAGCGAAACTCGCCGACCAACGATTCAGAACCGACCTTTCGCCGCTCATCCCGAACTGGCCAACTGGCTACAGCATCGAAGCCGCAGCCGAAGTCGCCACGACGATCATCAACGCAGCTGCGTAAGAACGGGTCGTCGCGGCCAAGGTCGTGGCACCTCGGTCGAGTTCAGAGGAAGCGGCCGCCTCGGAATCTCCACCGAATGAACACGACCTGAAGCGGACCGTTTGCGACCAACCAGATCGCGATCCACGTGATGATGAACATCGCCAGGAACGTCGTTCCGTCGACCGTCCCGACATCGATCGGAACGCCCGCTCGTAAGAGGAGCCACACGACAGCACCTTCGGGCACGCCGGTGACCAAGCCGAACAGGGTTGGCCAGTCTTTCTCCCAGCGGAGCTGTTGCAGCCCGTGCCACACGAGCTCCCACACGACGCCCACCACCGCGACCAAGGCCAAGGCGACAAAGAACACCCGATACATATCGCCGAGCGTTGTCGCCTCGGTCGGGCGAGACAGCACGACCCCCAGGATGAGCGCGATCGGAATGCCAACCGCCGCTACGAGCACGAGGCGCGACTGGATTCGGCCGATGAGCGTGGGCGTCATGGCGCCACGTTTCGGGCCCACTTGAGCCACTGCGACGTCGAGCGAACCGGCCCGAGACGCTGGCTAAACCCCTGGGTGGCGAGCGCGTCTTGGATCTGGAGCGCGGCGTGCTGCAAACCAAGGAACGAGTCGACGCCGGCGTAGTAGCCGCCCAGCGTGATCGAGCCAGATGCGTACATCCGGCCATCGCCATGCGCCGTGCCCCGGAGCTCAAAGTCGCGTTCGACGTCGAGGCGGCCCTTCACGTTGCGGCTCGCACCACCGTGATGCAGCAGGTCCCGCAGCACACGGTGCTCGTCGATCTCTCCCTCGAGCCCGGTCGCATCGAGGATGAAGTCAGCTTCGAGGACGCCGACGCCATCGGTCGGCGTGCGGATCGTCGTGGCGACACTCGAACCGTCAGCCGACGGCTGGACCGCGTCGACGGTCCCGAGCGCCTGGGTGTAGAACCCCTCGTTGAGTCCCCGCTCGAGCTGGTCCTGCCAGTCTCGGCGCGGCGCAGTATTCGTGCCGCCCACCGAGTCGAGGAACTGGCTTCGCTCGTCGCCTTCGAGGCCTTCGAGCTGGAAGCGGAGCTGGCCGCCCCACGACGCCTTGGGGAAGTTGAAGGCTTGATAGGTCCAACCGCGACGAGACGGGCGACGGAACGTCCGCGACTCACCCTGCCAGCCCTGCGGATAGTTCCGGAACAGATGGATGATCTGGGTCTGAGCCCCGTGCTGTTCGCGATCGTCGATGATCCGTTGCAGCACCCGCGACGCAACGATGCCGCTCCCGCGCACCAGCACGGTCGTGGGCCGCCGCATCATCTCTTCGTACACGTGGTTGTGCGGCTCATACGCATTGACGACTCGCCGGTAGT
>CALDGN010000056.1 GCA_937942965.1 uncultured Acidimicrobiales bacterium
CACCGCGTCGCCGAGCGCGATACCGCCGTCGGTGACCGGCAGGGTCAGCATGTTCATCGACGGCGAGCCCATGAACCCGGCGACGAACTGGTTGACCGGGCGGGCGTAGAGCTCGCGCGGCGGCGCGCACTGCTGCAGGACGCCGTCCTTGATGACGGCGACGCGGTCGCCCATCGTCATGGCTTCGACCTGGTCGTGGGTGACATAGAACGTGGTCACGCCGAGGTCGCGCTGAATGCCCGCAATCTCGGCCCGCATCTGCACCCGGAGCTTGGCGTCGAGGTTCGACAGCGGCTCGTCCATCAAGAACACCGACGGGCGGCGCACGATCGCACGACCCATAGCGACGCGCTGGCGCTGACCGCCAGACAGCGTCGCTGGCTTCTTGTCCAGCTGCTCCATCAGTTCGAGGATGCGAGCGGCATCGCCCACCTGTTCCTGCTGGGCTTCCTTAGCAACTTTGCGCAGCCGTAGGGGGAAGCTGATGTTCTCGCGCACCGACATCTGCGGATACAGCGCATAGTTCTGGAACACCATCGCGATGTCCCGATCCTTGGGCTGCACGTCGGTCACGTTGCGATCACCGACGAAGAGATCACCAGTGCTGATCTCTTCGAGGCCGGCGATCATGCGCAGTGCCGTCGACTTGCCACAGCCCGAGGGCCCGACGAGCACGAGGAACTCGCCATCGGCGAGCTCGAGGCTGAGATCGGTGACGGCCTGGAAGCCGTTCGGATAGACCTTGGTGATCTTGTCGAGTTTCACCGGCGCCATAGCGCCCTCCTCCATTGAACGAAATTGATGACCTGTGCGGGTGTCATAGACCCTGAAACCGCCTCAAGATCCGGTGTCGGGGGTGGGGGCGATTCGGTCGCCTCGATCGAAGGCTTCCCAGCCCTCGCCGTTGAAACAGTCCACGCCGAGTTGGGCGAGCACGTGGGGGAAGTCCACCGACACCCAGTTGTCGACGATCTTTCCGTCGACGACCTTCCAGAAATCCATGTAGCGGATCTCGACCCGCTTGCCGGTTGGGGCGATGCCCATGAACTCGCCGGAGTGCACGGCTTCTTGACGACCGAACGCGGCCGCCCACTCGCCCATGAACAGGCGAGCTTCGTCGATGCAGGTCTTGTCGCTGAACGCGGCTTGGAACGGCTTCTGCCAGTTGTCCTGGAACTCACGAAGCCCCGTCTTGGTGCCGCAGCCGGCGTTGCCCATCCACCGGAACGACTCGGTGAAGAACTCGCCGATATCGGCGATCCGGTGATCGTTGAGTCCGTCGACCATGCCTTCGATGACCGCACGGGTCTCTTCGGTCTTGGCCATATCGGTGTCACGGGTGAGTGCGGCTTGTTCGGGGCGGTTGCCCTTCATCGGTCCGTGGCTTTCACTGTTCCTCCTGGGGTTCCTCGCCGAAGCGTTCGACGCCGAGTTGGCGACGCATGCGGGCCAGCACGTCGAGGCCCTGCATGTCGAGCCAGTGCAACAGGTCGATGAAGACCCAGTTCTCGGCCAACTTGTCGCCGTCTCGGCGGTACACGTCGACGACTCGCATGTCCGCCGGGTTACTGGCGGGCATGCCGAGAAACCCGCCAGTCGGCGTGTTGGTCAGGTTCGCCCAGCCGAAGAAGCAGGCGTAGTTGCCTTCGGCGAAGCGGGCGATGTGGCCGTTGAAGATCTTGTCGGTCAGCCCAAACCGGAACGGGTACGAGTGTTGCTGCTGGTAGCGGTCGATCGTGTACGCCGCGCCGATGCCTTCGGGCCCGGACCAGATCATGTCTTCGGCCCACGTGCGGGCCATGACCTCGTAGGGAACCTCGTTGACACCGGTCTTGTTGGCGACCTCGTTGGCGGCCGACAGGTCGGCGATCATCTCGTTGACGAGGGCCATCGTGGCGACGCCCTCGGCTGGGTCTTGCTCGTCGAACTGCAGACCCGTATGCGTCATCGGGCCCGGCTGAATATGCGCCGAACCAGTCGATGGCGGGAACGGGTTGTGTCCGGCCTGGCGCATCACGCTCGGGATATCGACAAACATCGAGGACTCGCTGATGCGACCGTCGGCGTCGACCCGGTTGAACTCGGCGTAACGGACGAAGCACATCTTGCGGGTCGGCGGAATGTCGAGCCACGGCGCATCATGCAGACCGAGCAAGTGCCCCATCTCGCACACCCAGATCTCGGCATCGGCCACGTCGTTCTGCCCCGCAAGGAACACGTCGGCTCGCCGCTGAAGCGGAGCCATTGCGGCACGAAGGGGCTTCCAGAACACGTCGGCCACCGCCGCGGCACCCGTCTGTTCGTAGAACGGGTGCATGCCACGCCAGAGCCAGTCGTCGGTCGTGAATCGAGCCAGCGTGGCTTCGATCTCGTCGGCAGGCGCTGCATCGAGTGCGGCGTGGAAGTCGCGCACGACCTGTTTCGCTTCGGCCAGTCCTGTCATCGCATCAGCCCTTCACCGCGCCGGCTCCGAGGCCCTTCACCAGGTGCTTCTGGAACAAGATGATGATGATCACGATCGGCAGGGTGATCGAGACCGAGGCTGCCGCGGCTTCGGTGATCGTGCGGCTCGATTCGCCACCGGTCAGTGACACGATCGCCACCGGCAGCGTCCAGTTCGTGGGGGCGAGCACTCGCACGAACAAGAACTCGTTGTAGGCGAGCAGCATCGTGAACAGTGACGTGGCGATGATGCCCGGCCACATGATCGGGATGATCACCTTGCGGAATGCTTGGAAGCGAGAGGCGCCATCGATCATGGCGGCCTCTTCCATCTCCTTGGGAACGTCCATGAAGAAGGTCCGGAACATCCAGATCGTGAACGGCTGGTTGATCGCCACCAGCACCGCGATCACCGCCCAAGGCTGACCGTAAAGCGTCGGTGAAATCTCCCCAAAAATCGGCCGTAGGATTTCAGCGGAGTTGATGAACCACGGCAGATATCCCGCCACCAGTACGGAATGCGGCAAGGCACGGAAAATCAGCGCAAGG
>CALDGN010000057.1 GCA_937942965.1 uncultured Acidimicrobiales bacterium
CATCGGCACCAAACGCAAACCGCTGCATCGCGGCTTCGGCGACCTGCTGTGACATCACAATGTGAATGAGTGGGTCGGGATGCGAACCATCCGCCCGCGCCGCCCCCTTCGCCACCAACCAACCGGGCTCGCACAACTCACCTTACACGAACATACGTTCGATCACAATGCAACACACATCAGAATCGCGTCGCGAGCGACACCACGATCCCGATCGATGCTGCGACGGCGACGACCAGCGACAGCCAGCGCACCCATGGTTGCGCCGTCGGCCCGAGGTACGGCTCGCCGACCAACATCATCGGCGCACCGGCCTCAAGCTTCTCGGGCTCGGTCAACTGCGGCGCTGCGCCCCGCTCAAGCTCGTCAGCGATCGATTGCACGAGGCGGCGGGCCCGCCAGAACCCGACCTGGCCCCATGCCCAGACGGCGCCATGGTTCGACACCGCCGCGATGCGCCACGGCCGCCGGGCGAGCGTGCGCCACGACAGGGCGACCGTCACCGCAACGACGAGCAACCCAATCTCCACGATGCCGAAGAGCACGAGAAAGAGCGTCGGGCCGAAGAGCACGACGACCAACACAAGGAGAAGAACCAACGCCACGACGCCGAGATCACTATCGAACGAGGACGCAAAGTCGCAGCCGTCTAACAAGTTCTCGGCCGAGTTGGAACTGCGCCGCTTCGCCCGAGCTTCGCGGTAGCCCCGCAAGCGCCGGAAGGACCGTGACAGCGGCTTGCGGCCCTCCCACTCGACGAACACTTCCCACGCCGTTCCATCGGGGGCAGTGACCTCGCGCATCGATGCCACCCTAGAAGAACCTCTGGAGCCCAGATTCGATCGCTGTTACGTTCGTTGTGCGGAAACAATTGAGGAGGATCCAATGGCGGACCTGGTGGACCTGACCGGACAGCGGCTCGAGCGGGAGCAGATTTTCGAGCGCATCGATGTGCTCCCGCCCTACTACGCGCTCACCGATGTCGCACTCGACGAGTCGAACGCAATCACAGCGACGGCGCCGATCGAGCAGCCGCTCGGCTACGAGGTCGGCCCGATCTCGGGCGCCGAGGCGGGACGCCATTTGGCGATCTGCGGTTCGATCGCGGCGGCTTGGGCGAACCCCAAAGCGGGCCGGTTTCACTACCTGGCGACCGATGCCGAGATTCGGCGAGCCCGTGGCAATCTTCCGACCGACGTCAGCGAGCTACGGCTGCGGGCGACCGGTTCGATGGTCGACAAGCGCACGGCACACGCGACCGTCTTCGCGTCGACGCCCGACGGCAAGACCATCTGTTCGCTGTCCTGCTACTACTCGGTCGTTGGCTACGACATGATGCGCAAGATGTTCAGCGACCACTGTGTCGAGTCGCCACCCGACGCCCCGAACCCCTACGTCGAATTGATCGATCCAGAACAGGTCGATGTCGCCGGCGGCCACATCGAAATCGCGCTCGGACCAGTGCTGCCTGAGCGATGCGTCGGCCACTTCGACGGTCTGCCGGCCATGCCCGTGGCCTATCTGATGTCCAACGTCACCGCGGCAGCCGGACGTCTACTCCAGCGCCAAACTGCCAACCCGGACCTGCGCTTCAGCGTTGCGGAGGGATCGGTGCGTGCCGACGGACTTGCCTTCAGCGGCGAGAACGTCGTGCTCAAAGGCGAGCACCAAGGCACCCGGTACGGCATGGAGTGGCTCTACCTCGAAGCGTTCGCCGACACCGAGAAGCGGGTCGGCGCCGTGCACCTCAAGGTGAAGCCCGAGGACACCGACTGAGACCGCACTGCCGAAGACAGCCGAGCTATTCGTCGGCGGCCTCTTCGCACAACACATTCTCGATCCCGACCTCGCAGCGTGTGATCAGCAACGAGTCGACGATGTCGACCCGACCGTCATCGTTGACATCAGCGCCATCGACGACGACCTCTGATGCGGGGTTCGTGATCGGGCACGAAGCGACTGCCGTGCGGTTGCCGACGCTGTATTGGGCAACGAGCAGGGCATCGACGATGCTGGCCTGGCCGTCGCAGTTCACGTCGCCCCAAACGATCGTGGGCGTGACGTCCGGACGCAACGAAGAGAAGTCCTGGGTGACGCCGTCGACCGTGTTCGGCCGTCCGAAGCTGGACTGTGTCGAGTCGATCCAGTCCACAACCGGATCAGCATCGGCACGCGGATCAGTCCGCATCGCGAGAACCTCGTCGCTCGCCACGCCGAGGTTGACTTCGTCCCACGGAGCGGTTTCGCCGACGATCTCGGCCCGCACCGCATCATCGGCGTCGCGGATCACGAGGCGCCACTTCGAGTTGTTCGTGTCGAAGTCGGTCTGGTTGGCGAACATCGATCCTTCCTGGGCCGTGTTCGCTTGCAGCTGCAGGGTCCAGTCCCCATTCGCCGGGTCGTAGGACAGGTCGTCGGGGATCGATTCAGCGATCGTCACGATGGAGCCGGCGCGCAGGTTCGACACCAGCGGATCGTCGGCGAGCACGAGACGAGCCGACTGGCGCAGCGTGCCCGTGTCGGTCCGCGACCAGATGTCGAACTTCCAGCCGCGCAGGTCGAGCTCATCTTCCAGCGTCACGATCTCGAACCAGTCGCCACCATTGCCGCCGACCACGCCAAGCGTTTCGTCGGCGCCGCCGAGCGCGAGCAGGGCGCCCGGAGCCACCGCGTTGTACTCGTTGAGAAGAACCGCCGGTGGTGCAACAACCGGCGACGAGACCTCGATCACGAACGCCGCGGCAGTGCTGGCGCCGCTGCTGTCGGTGACGGTGACGTTCACAGAGAACGTGCCGCCATCACCGAAGCCGACGGTGCCAGAGATCAGTCCTGTCGAGCGGTTGATCGTGAGACCTTCGGGAAGGCCCGTGGCGTCGAAGACGATCGCCTGCTCGTCCGAGGCTTCGAGCTGTAAGGTCACCGTTTCGTTCTCGTCCGCTTGGATCGGATCCGGGACAACCACGGATGGTGGGTCCGACGGGTTCAGAAACTGCTCATCGAGCCACGCCGTGCGAGTCGTGACCCATGCCGTCATGTGATCGAGCTCGCCTTGGAGTCCGTTACCGAACCGAGGGCCGTACTCGACGCCGTCGTTCCACACGGTGAGCTCACGCTCGTACGCCTCTGCAATCACCAGACCGAACCCGTCGATGAGCTCGTTGAGGGCCACGTCGCTCAGGTCCGCTTGACGAAGCTCGGCCCACCGCGACCGCAAGCGAGCTTGAATCTCGGGCAGGTTCCACAAGTCCGCATAGATGTCGCTCTCGTAGCTATGGCCGGAACTGCCGTTCGGCTTCCACGACTCTGCCTCGGCGAGCTCATCGACCCGAGGATCGGCGCCGCCGAGCGCACGGTCGTAGTCCCACAGAGGTCCGGCCCGAAGCCGGCCACCGGCGTCGAGGTGCATGTAGTGACTCGCCCGCAAGATGTCGACGTCGAGCGCGAGCATCTCCAGTAGCCAGCCGTCAAGCAGGTCGTCGACATCAACCAGTGCCTCGACCGATGCAAAGTCGCTCGCTGCAGCTTTCTGGATTTCGTCCCAGTGGTCGTCGAG
>CALDGN010000058.1 GCA_937942965.1 uncultured Acidimicrobiales bacterium
ACACTCGTCGGCGGCATCGTGATGCCCATCGGCGTCGTCGCTGCGATCGCTGGCCTGGTCTGGTTCAACGACTACCAAGACGAGCGAGCCCGCGAAGAACGCCAACAGCTCTCGACCGACTTCACACAGTTCCTCGACGAAGCCGGCGCCGACTTCCCCGCCCTCCGAACCGGCGAATACCGCTACGACGACAGCCCACAGCGCCTCATCACCCTTTGTGGCGAAGATGACGACCTGACCCGGGGCCGCCTCATCGCTATCGACGATGCACTCGCTGCCGCCGAGCACCTTCACAACAAGCTCATCGCCGACGGCTACCAAACCGAGCTGCGACGCTTCCGAGGTCCGGCCGGCATCTATGAAGTCGTTCTCGTCATCGGCGTTGACGACAACAACTACGTCCGCACCGTCGCGGACCTGACCCCAGACCCGGAGAACCAGCGGCTCACGGTCTACATGGCCACCGGTTCCTGCGTCGACGACCGGGGGCTCGAGCTGGTTTCACGGGCGCAGCCGGGCGCCACGATGGTGCCCAACTTCGAGCCGCCCCAGTTCGGCGCCCACACCCGCACACCGATCGCGAACGGGATGTGGAGCCACCACACAATCCCCCGAGGCAACGACGGGTACGAACGCCGCTGCCCGGGTGCGGACATCGCCGGCATGGGCATGTCGAGGGTCTGGACAACTGACGACCTTGGCGACCCCCACGCCGCTGCGGTCCAGTTCCTGGCCGACACGCACGCAGCCCTCATCGATGACGGCTGGGACACCTCGTTCGCACAACATCGCAGCGTCGTGAGCAATGTCAACACGCCCCTGTCCGAAGAACGCATCGTCGAAGCCCGCCGCGACGACTCCTTGTTCCGAGTCACGGTCAACTTCACCGCTGCCTCGAGCACCGTGATTACGGCCGAGGATGGACCGAAAGCCGCCGTCCTCATCGAGCACCTGCACGGCCGGTGCATCGGAACACTCGACCTCACGGAGCCGACAGGCGCCGGCTGGTCGACGGTGACCGATCCGTACGCCTTCGACGACTTCGCCAGCCAGTAGCCGAGCGCTAGCGGGCGAGCCCTCGGCCAACAACCAGCGCTACTTCTTCAGCTCGACAAGAATCTCGTGGTACGCGGAGTCGCCAACGTTCGTTGCGCTGTGGGTCGCGGCGACACGCCCGCCCCGCGCTGCGACAAGATCGTCACCGTCGAGGGTCAACGAATGGGTGCTGCCCGTCTTGAACTCGATATCACCCAAGGACGAGCCGTCGCTCGCCGAGACCGCGAGTGTGGACCCAGCCACCACGCGAAAGAAGTACGGCAGTGCATGGGTGTGCACGCCCGTGCTCTCGCCCGGCTCCAGCCGGAAGTCCCAGACGATGACGTCGTCGTTCTCGAACAACTTCGTGGTACCTACACCGGCCATACCGATCTCCTTGATGCGAGCGGGACGAGACTCGACCCTACGTTGCGCCGCCGGTCGGGCGCCACGACGTCACACCCGGCGCGTAGGGTCGGGCCATGGCCCTTCTCCACAAGGCGACGCTGCAACCCTCGAAGCTTGACCTGCTCACGGCGTACCTCCGTCAGAGCTCGCTCACGCAGCTCGGCGCCTATCGCTTCGATGATCCCGACGGCGAGGTCGGCATCGAGACCCACCTCGTCCGAGACCCGTCCGGTGCGGTCTGGCACCTGCCACTCACCTACCGCAACGACCCGCTCCCCGGCGCCGACGAGTGGGCAGTCGGAACCGTCGATCACTCGGTGCTCGGCAAGCGCTGGGTCTACAACGGCTGCGCCGATCCGGTCTACGCCGGCGAACTCATCCGGGCGATCCAGACCGGCGGCACCCAGGTCGAGCAGTACTTCGAGACCGAAGCTGGCCGAGAGTTCCGCGCCCCTTCAGCGACCGTCGTCGGAAGCGGCAAGCCCGACACACCTGTGCGGCCCGTCACTGGCGTGCACGCCGAGTCGTTCGAGGCCGACACCCTCATCGATGCCGGCTCCGTCCAGGTCGTCGTGCGCCATCGCCTCGACACGCCCGAACCCGAGTCGACGTCGGGAACCCTCACCGGCACGTGGGGCGACGACAACGACCAGTTCATCCTCGCCTACCTGCCCTAGCCCACTGCCACGCTCAGGCACAGCGGCCGGCCGGCGTCATCGCCGACCGGCCAAACATGTGACCGATCAAGCGATCAGAACTTGCCGTTGTCGTGGGCGAATTCGCTGGCAGGCGGAATCGCGGCCATCACGTCCCAGTGCTCGACGATCTTGCCGCCGTCCAAGCGGAACAGGTCGGCGAACGCAGTCGGCTCATCGCCCACCGTTCCCTCGGCATAGGTGAACACGAAGTTCCCCTCGGCCACCGTCATGTGATGCTGCGTGTAGACCATCGCCTGACCCGCAGCTGCCATGTCAGCCATCGCTGCGCCGAGCGCCTCGAGGCCGTCTCCGACCATCGGGTTGTGCTGCAGGTACTCCTCGGTCGACACGTACTCGACCACCTTGCCGGGGTCGGCGCCCATGAGCACGTCACGCATGAAGCTGAGCGCGACCGCCTTGTTCTCGGCGGTCTTGTCGAGGTCCGTGATCTCGGTCGTGCCATCGGTCTGGCTGCGGCCCGATGCGTTCACGGCTCCCGGTGCTTGCAGGTTGTCCCAGTGCTCGGCGATCTTGCCGTCTTCGATGCGGAAGATGTCGAACGCCACGAGTGTGTCGGCGCCAAAGAGCTGGGCGTTCTCATACGTCGAATGCATGACGACCAGATCACCCTCGGCGAGGGTGCGATGCGGCACCGCCGCCAAGCCGCTCTCCTTGAGCGCCCCGAGCATGCCGACGAACGGCTCCGGGCCCGAGGGCACGCCGGGATTGTGCTGGATGTAGGTGTCACTGAGCATCGGCCGGGCTGCCTCGGCGTCGAAGTCGACGAAGAGCGCCTGTACCGCCTCGATCGCGATCGTCTTGTTATCCATTTCAGTGTCTCCATTCGCGGCCCGGTCGGGCCTCTTCGTCGAGTGTCCTGAAACGGCACAGATCGCACGAGGTGAATCAAGGCCTCCGCATGGTAAAAAGCGGACACATGACCACTCCGGCACGCGACATCCGCCCCGTCGAGTTCTCGTCTTCGCTCGATCGCGGCAACCGCCTCGAAGTGATCGAGCTCGCCGAGATGCACCGTCGGCGCCTGCGGTTCAATCCCGACAATGTCCCGGAACGCCTGCTCTTCGAGATGATCATCATCGTTCGCTCGGGAACGGGCACACACTCGATCGACTTCCGGCCCGTCGACCTGCGTCCGCACAGCCTGGTCCGCATCCACCCGGGCCAGGTGCACCGATGGGGAGTGGCCGACGACCTCATCGGCGACGTCGTGCTCGCCAGCAGCGAAGAGACCCAGAGCTACCCCATCGACTCGCCCCCATCGTGTGATCTCGATCCCGAGCTCGTACACGCAGCGAACGCCACCGTCGACTCGTTACGAGCGGTGCAGGACCGCCCGGAATCCGGCGAACTCTCCACCTCGCTCTGGCGCGCCCTCATGCACTTGTTCGACCACGCCGCAGCGCCAGGAACCCGAGAGCTCCCGCCGGCCTACATCGGCTTCCGTCGAGCGATCGACGCCGACCCGGCCCGCAGCCGCCATGTGCGTGACTACATCGCCGATCTCGGTTGGTCCGAGCGAACCGTGCGGCGGGCGTGCCTCGACGCGACCGGCGAGACACCCAAGCAGATCCTCGACGAACGGGTTGCGCTCCAGGCGAAACGGCTGCTCGCCTACACCGATCGCTCGGCGGCCTCGATCGGCGCTGAACTCGGCTTCCTCGAAGCGACCAACTTCCACAAGTTCTTCGTCCGCCGAGTTGGGCAGACGCCCGCAGCCTTCCGGACCACGGTCCGACTCCCGCGCTAGACGCACCCAGCCCTGATCGCTACGGCGACCAGGTCAGCCCGGTCAGTTCCTCAGAGACGGCCCACAGCTTGGCGGCCGCCTCGCGATCGATCGCATGCGCTGCCAGCTTGTTCTCACCCACCGGGCCTGCCGTGTCCGACCGCTTGGTCGGGCCGTACAGCGTTTCGGACTTGACCTCGGCCTCGGTCGCACACAACAGCTCGGGCCACGAGCCCCGCTCGGCCGACTGGAAGAAGGGCTTCATCAACCGAATCATCACCTTGTTGAGCAGGCTCACGTCGCCCGAGATCAGATTCGTGCGTGACGCGCCCGGGTGGCAGACCTGCGACATCGCGTTCTTGCCCGCAGCCTCGAGGCGCCGTTGCAGCTCGTAGCCGAACATCATCTGGGCGAGCTTCGACTGGTTGTACGCATGCCACGGGCTGTAGTCGGCATCGAAGTTCAGGTCATCGAAGTGGATCTTCTTCTTGCCCATGTCGTAGGCCTTGCTGCCGACCGTCACCACCCGGCCTGACGACGCCTCGACACGTTCGTAGAGCAAGCCGCACAGTACGAAGTGGCCCATGTGATTGACGCCGAGCTGGCTCTCGAAACCATCGACCGTGAGGTTCCGGGTCGCCGTTTGGGAGATCGCCGCATTGCAGATGAGCGCATCGATCCGGGGAAGTTCCTCAAGCACGGTCGCAGCGGCCGAGCGCACCGAGTCGAGTACGGCAAGATCCATCTGGATGAACGACACCTTGGCGTCGGCCCCGAACTCGGCCCGGAGCTCGCCAAGCGCAGCGTCGGACTTTGACTGGTTGCGGTTCAACATGACGACCTGGGCGCCCTTGGCGAGCAAGACCCGCGTCGCCTGAAAGCCCGTTCCCGAGTTGGCACCCGTGATCACATAGACGTGATCATCGAGCGATCCGATGCGCTCGGGTGTCCAGCCGTCGGCGCCGAACGGATTCGTCGTGGTTCCCATGGGCGTCTGCTCCTGTGTCCCATCCCGCGTTGCCCGCTGGATGCCAGCTTTGTACTCTAAGCCGCACGCTGATCCAGATCGACGGCGATATCACTCATCTTCTTGCCCAATCCCCTCAGGAGCGGCATGTCTTTGACCGAAACGGCACAGGTCGGCCCACGGCCAGCACACCAACAATCGGCAGAGCGCCTTGCCGAACTCGTCGCTCGCCATGCGCCGAGCGACGGAACCTACGAGACTGCCCTCGAGGGCATCCGGCTGTTCCGAGTCTCGACGCCGGTCGAGCGCATGCCCGGGGTGTACGACCCGAGCGTGTGCGCCGTCGTCGCCGGCTCCAAGCTCGCCTATCACGATGGCCAAACGCACACGTATGGCCCGGGCAACTATCTCTGCACAACGATGCCGACGCCGCTCGAAGCCGAGGTCCCCGACGTCACGATTGCCGAGCCGGTGCTCGGTGTCCTTGTCGACCTCGCCACTCGGGCGATGACGGAGCTGCTGATCCAGCACCGGGCCCGACGACCCGCACCCGTCGCGCCAGAAGCCGGTCCGACACCCGGCCCCGTCGTCGCACCCTGGGACGAGCCCTTTACGACCGCACTGGTGCGAGTACTTGAACTGCTCGATGACGCGCCGGCGCGAGACCTGCTCGCCGACGGCCGCCTCCGCGAGCTGCACTACACAGTTGTCGAAGGCCCCGCCGGCCCCTCGATTCAAGAGACGCTCGGCGCACCGACCCACC